>JAESQE010000254.1 GCA_016765335.1 Planctomycetaceae bacterium | reverse complement strand
GTGTGGATTTGTCGTAGAAAGCCGTGGATGAACCCGGTGATATGTTGGTGATCAACCTTCACTCCCGCAGCTTGCAAAACATCTGCATACGCGATGCCTTCATCTCGAAGCGGATCGTATTGGCAAGTCACAAGAAATGTATCGGGTAGGCCGGCATGTGTGACTGCCCGGATTGGAGACAGGCTGGGGTCAAACCACTGTTCATGATTTGGACAATAAAGATCCCAGAACCATGTCATCATCGCGGTTGTCAGAAAATACCCTTCTGCGTTTTCGGTATAAGATTCTCGCGTGAAGTCTGCATCGGTGATGGGATAAATCAGAACCTGTCCTTGCAGTGCATGAGGTTGCTTTTTGTTGAGTTCTAATGCAACCACAGCTGCCAGGTTTCCGCCTGCACTATCTCCCATCACAAATACCTGAGACGGATCGGTACACCAACGATGCTTTGAGTCTGCGCTTGAATTTAACTTTTCTGCCAGCAACCAGTTGACACCATCAATGCAATCTTCAACAGCGGCCGGGTAAGGATGTTCGGGGGCGAGTCGATACCCCAAACTGATCACCGCGCAACCACTTCGGGCAGCTAGTGCACAGCAAAGCTGATCGTAAGTTTCAAGCTCTCCCATGACCCAGCCGCCGCCATGAATATAGGCAAGTACGGGCAGTTCTCGCGGATCGGTTTCTGATTCATTCGGTTCAGGAACATACAGCCGGGCTGCGATTTCTCCTGAGCGAGTCGGAATGGAAATGTGCCTGGTTTCTAAAACGGGATCAAAAAGACCCAGCACAGGCACGGTTCTGGCACGTGCTTCAGCAACTGATCCTTGCTCTAAAGGTGCTGGGGAAAATTCAGCGATCGCATCCAGAAATTGTTTTACACGGGGGTTGAGTGTCATAATTTTCTTTCCTCATTCTCCAGCAGGCAGGCTTTCCAGGACAGATTATTGAGCGGGGAGTCATTATCATAAAAAGACCGTCCGAGAAAAGATATTGCCAAACCCTTTTTATAACGAGGTCGCAATGAGGCTGAAACAACTTTTTATCCTGTCGATTACATTTTGCTGTTTTGCTGGATTCTACATGAACCCGCTTGCTGCAAAACAAAAGCGAACCACCCGCCCGAACATCATTTTTATCTTTTGCGATAACCTCGGGTACGGCGACATCGAACCGTTCGGCTCAACATTGCATCGCACGCCACACTTGAATCGCATGGCCAAAGAAGGTCGCAAATTTACGCACTGTTATTCTGCCAGCGGAGTTTGTACTCCCAGCAGAGCCGCTTTAATGACCGGTTGTTATCCCAGGCGAATCAGTATGACGATGACCGACGGTTGGGTGCTGCGTCCTGTTTCGCAGTTCGGTTTGCATCCTCAGGAATTCACTGTTGCAGAAATGATGAAAAAAGCAGGGTATGCCACCTCGATATTCGGAAAATGGCACTTGGGAGATCAACCAGAGTTTCTGCCCAATGCTCAGGGATTCGATCACTTCATGGGCATCCCGTACAGCGACGACATGACCCCACGCGAGGGAACCAACTGGCCCGACTTGCCGTTGATGGTTAATGATCAAGTGATCGAAGCTCCTTGTGATCGTGACATGCTGGCTCAGAAATTAACCGAAGCTGCGTGTGAGTGGATTGTCGATAATAAAGACGAGCCATTCTTTCTCTACTTCCCGCAGTGCATGCCCGGCAGTACCCGAACACCGTTTGCGAGCGAACCATTTCGAGGCAAATCGAAAAATGGTCCCTGGGGAGATTCCATTGAGGAAATCGATTGGTCTCTGGGCGAAATGGTGCGTACATTAGAAGAAAACGGATTACGTGAAAACACTCTCATCGTCTGGACTTCCGATAACGGAGCACCTCGCAGAAACCCAGTCCAAGGGACCAACAAACCGCTGGCTGGCTGGGGGTACACAACATCCGAAGGAGGCATGCGAGTGCCTTGTATTATGAGTTGGCCCGGACAAATTGCAGCTGGATCGGTTTGCCCTGAACTTTGCACGATGATGGATTTTCTACCAACATTCGCCGCGATGACAAATACGCCGTTACCAACAGAACGCATCATCGATGGGCAGAACATCGAACCATTGTTATTCGATAAAAAAGCATCAACTCCTTACGAAGCGTTTTATTATTATCAGAAATTTCAACTCCAAGCAGTCCGCTCCGGGCCTTGGAAATTGAATTTGGATATCACGCTGGCTGCTCAGGGAAAAAATGGCAAGCCGCGAAAACGACCCGCCAGCTTGTTCCATTTAGTGGACGATCCTTTCGAAACAAAAAACGTTGTTGCAGATCATCCAGAAATTGTAGCTCGCCTGGAAAAACTGGCAGAAAAAGCGAGAAGAACATTGGGAGACGCCAACCGAGAAGGCACAGAAATCCGCCCCCACGGCATCCACAAAAATCCAAAACCAATTCTGAAACAGTAAGGGGTGAGCAGCGTAGGGTCCGCTATTGCGGACCAAGCCACTTCGACATTTTCAATTCAATGTTTTTTTAACCGCAAAGATCCGCGGAGAGAAAACAGACTAAAAAAAGGTAGGATGGGTGCTCGCACTCATCTTCGTGTGCCTACTGAATCTCTTATGCTAAACAATGGGTATAATTGTCAGGCGTCAAGTTCCGTAGGTCCGTAGTATTGCAACCAGCGTTAAATGGCAGATCGTTTAATGATTTTGGAATATACTTCCTGGCGACTCACCCAACGTAGCCGGTATCAAACGGGAGAGATTTGAATAAACCACGGAGGCACAGAGGTCACAGAGAAAAACCCAAGACCGTCTATCTTTTGAGTTAAATTGTTTGGTTTTCTGCTACTTTTTTAACTCGGTGTTCTCTGCGTCTCTGTGGTAGAATAAAATCTATCCGTTTTAATTTGTTCCCAATCGGGACGCCAAAAGCCTCTGTCCAAATGACTGACATTTAACGCTAGTTGGACTCCTACGGCACCAAGCTTACCTGAGCCTGCAACTTTACATTTCAGGCAGCCTGTTTGCTGTTTTGTTCAGATTCTGCTTGTTCGGCTTCCTGCTGTTTCTGTTCTGCTTCCAATGCAGCCTGTTTCTGTGCTTCTTCTTTTGCCAGTTCCTGAAGCTTATAAAGATGAACTCGCCGGTGCTGATCCATTAATGTAAACAGTGACCGCAACGCGACCACTGCAATCGCACCGTATAACAGGGCTAGCCACAAATTCATATTCATCGCAACACTCCTGACTCATCCTGGAATCAGTTATTAACTCGTTCGACGTAGTTGCCGGTTTCGAGATCAATCTTGATTCGATTCCCTTGCTCGATAAACGCGGGCACTTGCACCTCGGCACCGGTTTCAACTGTTGCCCCTTTGGTGACGTTGGTTGCAGTATTTCCTTTGGCAGCTGGCTCGGTATAAGTCACTTCCAGAACAACCTGAAGCGGCGGTGTCATCGTGATGAGCTGGTCATTCCAGAACAGCAGATCGATTTCAGACCCTTCCATCAAAAACCGCATTTGGTCTTCGCAAATTTCAGTAGCCAAGGCAAACTGCTCGAAAGATTCGTTATCCAGGAAATAGAAGCTGCTTCCATCTCGGTAGGAATACACTCCTTTACTTTTTCGAACATCGGCTTCTTCTAACGCTTCACCACTTTTGTAAGTACGATCAAGCATTGACCCCTTGAGGAGATTTCTCAGCTTGGTTTTGTAAAATGCAACCCCTTTACCTGGCTTGACAAAATTGCATTCCAGCATCTCATAAGGATCGCCATCAAGAATTACTTTGATTCCCTTTTTGAAGTCTCCCGTGTTAATCTGCGGCATTGGTGTTTCTTTCGAACAATATGAATTCGTTATGGTATGCTGATTTTATGGTGAGTCCCGAATGTTGAACTTAACCCCTTATTTTCCAAATTTGAATCGTGGCATGATAAAAGACCTTACCACAATGAACAAGACCGCCCCGACTCTGATTTCCCCGGATCAGAAAACAATCCCGCTTTGGCAGCAGGAAATGGCCCAGGCGATTCGTAGCGTAGATGAATTGTACAATCGCCTGGAGTTGACCGATTTGATCTCAAAGTACGATAAAACAAGCAGTAATAACAGTAATAATCCCCTGGAAGTTACTCAAGNAGTACAGCAATTTCCGGTTCTTGTCCCCGAATCCTTCCTGAAAAGAATGATTCCAGGAGACGTAAATGACCCTCTATTAAGGCAAGTTTTGCCCGTTTCGCAAGAATTGGAGACGGTTCCTGGCTTCAGTAGCGACCCCGTAGGAGACATCCAAGCTGTTTTGGCTCCCGGAATGTTGCAGAAGTATCACGGGCGTGCACTAATGGTCACTGTTGGTCATTGCGCGATCAATTGCAGATACTGCTTTCGAAGAAGTTACCCTTATCAGCAATCACCCAAATCTTTTGAGCAGTGGGAAACCTCGATATTAAAAATCAAAGAGAACCCAGAAATCGAAGAAATTATTCTTAGTGGCGGCGATCCACTGGTTCTGAATGATCATAAACTCGGGCAATTGATTCGGGAATTGGAACGCATCGATCATCTCCAACGTATCCGAATTCACACACGCTTACCGATTGTGCTTCCCAGCCGGGTCACTGACCAACTTCTTGATATGTTGACGAGTTCACGCTTGCAACCATTTTTTGTCGTGCATTCTAATCACCCCAACGAAATTNTTGATGACTGCGCGACTGCACTGAAGCGTATTGTGCGAGCAGGCATTCCGGTGCTTAATCAATCCGTGCTTTTGAGACAGATTAACGATGAAACGGAAATTCAGGAAAAACTCTGCAATCGATTGATTAACCTGGGTGTCATTCCTTACTACTTGCATCAACTCGACCGTGCAGAAGGAACTGCCCATTTCGAAACGGAAGTTGAAGTCGGCCTGAAAATTATCGAAGAATTAAAAAGCAAACTCCCTGGATATGCAGTCCCACGCTATGTGAGAGAAATTCCTGGGGAATCCGAAAAAACAGAACTTGTGAATCGAGTGGAGGGTAGACATTCGGTGTCTGTCTTGAATTGAGGCATGTTCAAACGAAACAGACACCAAATGCCTGTGCCCCCTTTGGATTAATTGAGGTTCCCAAAAGGTAGGAACAATGAGTGTTAAACAGTTGCTTGATGAATTGTANATGAATCAGTTTGAAAACTGATTGGAGAAAACGCTTGGTAGTCTTCCACGGCAGAGCGAAATCATTGAATTGCGAATACCAATTTTCAGGTATTTCCCTGCCATGTATTAATGGGAATAATCCGTAAAAAGACTTTGATTAACGAATCGCGATTTTGTATCGAATATTTCGTTCATAAAAATCAGGTCAACCTTTGTTGCTGGTCGATACTACTAATACTCGCACATTATCGGGCGTCTGTAGAAGGTGATGGGCGAATATTCCTTACGACCGGCACAACAGGAACGCCTGCAAGGTAAAGACTCGACAAGATTGAACTCACTATGGCAAATCAGAAAGCAATCGACTGGGCAAAGATACTCGACGAAAAGCTGGACGGAGTGACATTGGCGAATCTTCCTCCAACTTTGGAATTGCCTGCTCTTCCGATTGCAGTGACTCAGTATATGGAACGCTCTAAAGATCCGGATGTATCATTAAAGGATCTGGCAAAAATCATTAAGACCGACAGCGGATTGACTCTGGGACTGTTGCGTCATCTCAATTCATCCTTTGTTGGCCTGCGACATAAGGCGACCTCGGTGCTTCAAGGATTATCGCTTCTGGGGAAGCGTCAAAGCACGATGTTTTTGATCACAACCGGAATGGAAGCAGCCGTTCGTTCACACAAGTCTAAACTACTTCATCAGGAGTCTTTTTGGGTTGCCAGTTTACAAAAAGCGTTGTTTGCCCGAGAGGTTGCCAAGCTGCTCAAAGCTGACGAAGACATCGCGTTTGCAGGCGGTATGCTTTCCGATTTTCTACTTCCGGTCCTGACGAATGATTTGTATGAATCGTATCTGGAATTTGTTGAAAACCGAGAGAATCACCCAGAAATGTTGATTCAATACGAAAGCAAAAAATTTGGTTGGGATCATGCGATTGCAGCAGCGAGCCTGGCTCGCCGCTGGTTTTTACCGGACGAATTGGTGGGCTGTATTTTGATGCATCATCGTGGATTGCATATGTTAGCCGACCCGGTGTTGATGAGAAGTTCTGCAACCGCGGTGGCAATCGCTGCGTTGCTTCCTGATCAGCTTCGTCAAAACTTTACCGGCTTAGAACAATTGATACTACTACAAGAAAAATGGCCGGCGTTCGATTTTGAAGACCTGATTTATCGTGTTGACAAATTTCAGGATGAAGCCAGTTCAGGAGTCAAGAATGAATTTCCTTTGGCTCGCCGCTGTCTGCCTGTTATCGAGAGATTCAAAGAAAAACGTGAAGGCAAAGAAGAACAGGAAGTCGCTTCATCATAAGGTAAATCTCTTCAAAAGTTCTCCCCCCCCTTACGAAGGGGGGGGTGATACGCGAATGTGTATTACATTGGGGTGAGAAGGAATAGTCAGTTGCCTGGAAAGAATTAACCATCGATAGAGGATCTGAAGATGAGTGAGATTCCAACATTTCCACTTGCGTCAAAAGTTGCGATCGCATTTCGTGGATACAACGTGACCAATGCAGGTCGAACAGCTGAGTTGCTTGATGATCATCAGGTCGGTCAACACCTGACAGATCGCCTCGTCCAGGCTCAAGATTTCTATGCAGAATTGATGGGAGAGAAGGTCGATTATTTTCACATTCTTCGGAATCGAATTCCTTCGACACTCGAAACATATACCGCAGACCTGGCAATGATTGTGGCTATCGAACTGGCCCATTGGGACACTCTTCTCGATTTGTTGGGAGAAGAAAAGGAACGCATTCAGGTGGTGATGGGGTACAGTCTGGGAGAGGTGACTGCTACTATTGCCACCGGGATTTTTACCTACGAAGCTGCAATGAAGCCAATTTTGACGCTTTGTGGAGATGCTGCCGAATTAGCCAGCGATGTGACGATGGGGATTTTGTTTTCACGTGGAACCAGTATCGAACTGGAAGCCATTCACACTCGCTGTGAAGAAATAACCAGCCAGGGAAACGGCGTGCTTGCCATTTCGACTCACCTTTCTCCCAATACAGTGCTGATGCTGGGGCAGGGGGACACGATTGATGTTTTCAAGAAAACAATGAAAGACTTTCTGCCAAAGTCTGTTCACTTAAGAAAGAATTCGCATCATTGGCCACCGCTTCATACGCCCATTGTATTACAAAAACATCTGAGGGATCGGGCTGCTTTAATACTGCAAACCACACCTTACCAACAGACTTTGCCAAACTACCCGTTGCTCTCTTGTGTGACGGGTAAAATTGCCAACACGGGACTGAATTCACGCAAATTAATGATGGATTGGATCGATCACCCTCAGCTGCTTTGGGATTGCATTCACGCAATGCTGGCGATGGGAATCGAACAAGTCGTACACTTAGGCCCAGAGCCGAACATTGTGCCTGCAACACTCACCAGGCTGGCTGAAAATGTCCAGCTGCAAATCGATCAACCCAGCTGGGTTGGTTATGGATTGCGCACCATCTCAAAGTTAGCCGCACGCCGACCCTGGCTAACCAACCTGATCAGCCGAGACGCCGTCTTGCTGCGAGCGCCTCATGTTGAACAACTCGTCCTGGAAGATTGGCTACTCGATTCGCATGGGAATCAGCCCTCTGAATCAAACGATCCGGTAACGGAAAACTAACTCTTGAAATTTATTGAACCACGAAGACTCCAAGACACGAAGAATGTGAGCAAGCCGGCTGTGCATGTTTGAATGGGTGGCTGGGGACAAGTCACCGCACTGAGCGATAATACTCAAGCGATTTCCATCGGTGGTTTGCCCCCCAGGTCGTAAACAATTTCATAGGCTCTGGGGGCAGATTGTCGGGAAGCCAATACAAAAAGATTCATCTCAATAACGACAACCTGTCCCCAGCCACCCGTCCGTCCGAATCTCCAGCGAATGAGTTATGAACTTGATGTTTCAGAGGCTAGCATATGACCTCACAGGCGAGCCGGGCTAGTGAGGCCCGGGTGACTATACAGAAAAGATACACNGAGTAGCACAGACAATCCCACTTGAGGGTTGTCTGTGTTGCGTAGCAACGCGAGACGGTTGAAACAAAAAAAGCCGTTTGAAAGATCACTTGATCTTTCAAACGGCTTGGATATCAACTCAATATGAGTTGCAGGGTTTCAGAGTGTCTCTGAATTACTCTGCGGATTCTTCTTTTTCAGCTTCTTCAGACTCGACTGCTTCTTCAGTAACTGCTTCTTCAGNAGNNGCNTCTTCAGNNNCGGCAACAGCTTCTTCAGTAGNAGCTTCTTCTTCAGTAGTAGCTTCTTCAGCAGCAGTTTCCTCTACAGCTGAATTTTCTTCAACGGATTCTTCTCCATCTTCAGGAGCAGTCGTTGGCATTTGAAACAGCGGTCCGCCGCCCCCGATACCACCTTTGAGTTCCTGAGGAGTTGTTGAAACAGGCTTGCCAGCTTCATCAACTTCAGCAGCTACTTCGATATCGCCTTCAAGTCGTCGGCTAAGTCCGAGTTTGCGATCGTCTAAATCGACTCTCAGAATACGAACTTCNATATCCTCGCCAACCTTCACTTCTTCTTCAGGGTTGCTGACCTTGTGAGAGGCAAGTTCAGAAACGTGCAATAAGCCTTCGAGTTCTGGCTCGAGTTCGACAAAGACACCAAAGTTTGTAATTTTGGTGACTTTACCAGTCACGATTGTTCCCGGTGCATATTTTTCTGGAATCATATCGATCCATGGATCGCTGCCAAGCTGTTTCAAGCCCAACGCGATTCGGCGACGCTCTTCATCCACAGAGACAATCTGACATTTGATGTCGTCTCCCTTTTTGAGCATTTCGCTGGCATGAGAGATTTTGCGAGTCCAAGACATGTCGCTTACATGCAGCAAACCGTCGACGCCCTCTTCCAACTCGATGAATGCACCGTAGTTGGTAAGATTTCGAACCTTACCATTAACGACTGCGTCAACCGGATATTTGTCAGTGACATTGTCCCAGGGGTTAGGCTGGGTCTGTTTCATGCCAAGAGAAATTTCCTGTTTATCGGTGTTGATATTCAGAACAACGACATCAACCTTATCGTTAATGTTGACCAGTTCGCTGGGATGGTTGATTCGGCGAGTCCAGGACATTTCACTGATGTGAACCAATCCTTCGATGCCATCTTCAAGCCGCACGAATGCACCGTAAGACATAACATTGGTGACTTCGCCAGTAACTTTGTCGCCCACGGGATATCTTTCGTCGATATTTTCCCAAGGAGATTTTGTTTTCTGTTTCAGGCCCAATGCAATTTTTTCTTTTTCCTGATCGACATTCAGGATCATGACTTCAATTTCATCGTCAATTTTGACCATGGTCGAAGGATGATCGATACGTCCCCAGCTCATATCTGTGATATGCAGCAGGCCATCGATACCGCCCAGGTCTACAAACGCACCGAAGTCGGCGATGTTTTTCACAACACCAGTTCGAAGCTGACCTTCTTCAAGTTCTTCGAGCAGTTTGCGTTTCAGCTCGGCTCTGCGATCTTCGATCAATTTACGTCGGGAAACAACAATGTTACGTCGTGTTTCATCGATTTTCAGGATGATACATTCAATATCCTGACCAATGAAATCTGCAATGTCGTTAGGACGTCTGATATCAACCTGGCTGGCAGGCAGGAATACATTGACGCCAATGTTGACGAGCAAGCCACCTTTGATTTTTCGGACAACCATACCGTTAATGATGTCGCCTTCGTGGCAGATCTTGATGACCCGTTCCCACTCACGAATACGATCTGCTTTACGTTTGGAAAGCAGGATCACGCCGTTGATGTCTTCGACATCTTCCAGCATGACTTCAACGGTGCCACCAACTTCGGGGACAGGTTCGGATTCATCCCATTCTTCGCGAAGAACAAGGCCTTCACTTTTGAAGCCGACATCGAGGAGTACCTCGTCGTCATCGACTCGGATAATTAGTCCCTGGACAATTTCATTAGGATCATAAGACCGAGATGTTTCGTCATACATCAGGTCCATATCTATCTGTTCGCCGTCGATATCAGATAGTGATTCTCCTAAGTATAAATCCAGTTCCTCGTCACTTACTGTAAATTCGCGAAGTAAATTCCTGTCGACCATGAGTTTCCCATTTGCCAGTTGCATACCAAAAGTTCACAAGAACCAGGCAACCGGCACACATAAAGTTAAAGGTGAAATCACTCCCGAAAAACGCATCGTTTTTCATTTATAAAGAGCGAAAAAATGTCGCTATCAGACCGGGTATCAACTGCCCGCCAGTAGTTTTGTATTTGCAATGAAATTAAGTGCAGGTTGTGCCCAACCGTACAACCAAATTTCATCTGTCTATTCAAGAAAATCAGCAAGACAACCTTACTTTCGAACACAATAATGGCTAGCTGTTCAGATTGAATAGAATCGCGGAGTATATCACAAGGTGAGAGAATGAAACTAGCTGTCGGAGCGGCTTTTCTATTATTTTTGTGGATTTCAAAAAAATCTGCCCCTGGTTTTTACCCCTGGTTATTACAGAAGGTATTTCCCGCTCATTGCATCAATCAATCTACAGCGTGAAGATACCCGGCGGCCTTTCAATTATTGTTCCCACTTCATTGACTTTAAGACCAAACTTTTCCCCAATTTTGACCGCTTCCCCTTGCGCATATAGTTTATTATTGACGTACAGACCCAGCAGGTCATCACAAGATTGAGGGAAAGTAATCAATGTCCCGGGGCCAAGGTTTTGCAACTGTGAAAGTTCAATCTTCTTTTCAGCCAGGCGGACAGAAACCGTCACCGTCATGGGCAACAATCTACGCACGCGATTGACCATCTCCTGAGCATCTAACCCCTGAAGATCTAATTCCGGAGAATTTTCCTGTCCCGGCGATTCGTCCTGAATCTCGACTTCCTTCACCTCTGCGGTTGGCGAAGCTGGTTCTTGATCAGTATCAGCTTGTTCATTGTCCAACGGAAGGCTATTCAAAGGGCCGATGAGCCACAAAGGTCCCGCGCTGGCCTGTTCTGTTTGCTGGTCAATCAACTGGATTTCCAGCATTTGTGCCTGATCAGCCGTTTCTGGCCAACTGACAGACGCCTCTAAGTCGTCACTTAAAACCGTGGAATAGGTGCCATCTTGAAAACCATCAGGAAGTGTGCCGAAGTTCCACTCCATGGCTAGGGTTTGCAGGCGAGATTCCTCTGTTTCGTCTGGTTCTCGATACCATGCAGGCAAAGGCAGTGTCTCGGGGATGACAATGACGTATCCCCCTTCATCAGCTGGCTTAAAGACGACACAAAGACCGGGAATGCCCTGAAGTTTTAATTCAGGATGGTCTGGCTGACATGGAATTGGCTCGGATAGCTTCAATTGAAACTGGGTGCCAAGGCAGAGATTCAATGAGTCTGTAAGAGCAGACAGATTTTCCTGGATCGTTCCCAGGGTGTCCTGTAGTGAAGGGAGATTTGCAGGCATTTTCTCTGTGGGGTAACTTTTCGAAAAATCAAAATATCAATTAATACANCATGTGCCCATCTGAAATAGAACACATGATCACGTAAAGTTGTCTTTGGGCACCACGGGCTTCATTTTTCGTGACTGCTTTATAGAGATTCATCGATCTAACAGGGATTTAGACTAAACGTTAAAATCGCTATTTCCCATATAATCGGATTGTTCCTCTTGTGAATCAGGCATGGCACATGATCGTATAGGTACCTTGTGTCCAGTGACCGCAGGGTGAAAAGCTACAAGTCACGTGTTTTGCTGGTAGTTATCGTGCTTCAATCAGGCCAAGCGAGGCCTCTAAANAAAGGAGCATTAATTCATTGACACTTGCAACTCTGGTTGTATGATAAATCTAGGCCGCTCCACCCTCCTACTCTCCTGTGGGACAAGCCGAGTGGACACACAGCATCGGACAAAACAAGGAATCGTTGGTCAGGTTGACCGCGTTTGTCGGATGAGTTCCACCGGATTCAATGACATAGCACCTCTTTATTGCAATTAGGCTGCGTCTTCGAATTTCTTTGGCTTCAACCATCTTTTGTTGTCCGATTCTCCACCAGATGGATCTGGTACCCCACCTGTTTTGACCGACTCTGCAAATCAGAAGCAAATTGATGCTTTGTTACGCAGTTCGAAAAACTTACTTCATTAAACAACGAACAGTGAGTCACAGCGATATGTATACGTTAGCCTATTTTGGTTTACCTGGCGGGGCGGAGCTAATCATCCTCTTGGTCATTGTGCTGGTTTTGTTCGGAAAACGGTTACCAGGTGCGATGCATTCGGTTGGTAGAAGTATCACCGAATTCAAAAAAGGGGTCAACGAGGGAGTTGACGATGCAGACGGCTCCGATGATTCAGATACCGATTCCAAGAAGCAGGAAGATTAAGTCTCCCTGCTTTTTCCACTTCGCAAAAATTATAATTACAGTTTAATCACAGAGGTCGCCGGGGAGCATCCCGGGCTGTCCTTCAAGCAATAAACGATATCTCGCAGGTCCAGTCTGGATATTTCTGTATTCACAATCTGAATCCGGAATTCCTGCTGAGTTGCGAGTCAATATTTAGGAGTTGTTAATATGTTTGGTACCCCTGGTGTGATGGAAATGGTGGTCTTAGGTGTCATCGCCTTGCTACTGTTTGGTAAACGTCTTCCCGAAGTTGCTCGCAGTTTGGGGCAAAGCTTTGTCGAGTTCAAACGTGGCATGACAAACATTGAAACCGATGTGCGGACCGCAGCTTACAGCGAACCATCGCCAACAAGCAGTTCGAGTAGCTCCCGTGTCGAAGAAGATCTGAAGCCAACAAATGACGAAAAGACTGAAGAGCCACAAGGCGATTCTTTTACAGATTCTCATGTCGATAAGAATGATGATTAATCGCAGCTGTTGAAACAAACGCATCTCTGCTGTTAAAGAACCAGGAGTCGCTGCACACAATTCCCGAAAACAAATCAGCGACTAAACCATGACTACGTCTATGGTTTAGTCGCTGATTTTGTGAGTGGAAACGATTGATCTCCAGGGGCATCGAGCAACATCCGATTGCGGTTACTCGGTTCTTGCATCAAGTCCTGTGTGCGTGCGAGGATCTGGTGATTACTACTTCCTTGAACGATCATTCAAATTCCAGTTGTATTTTAAATAACTGAGTTTGGTTTTCGGATCGTGAATTAGTTGTTGAGCATTTTTAGGCATGTACCGTCCCAGATACTGAAGTTGCTGAGATTGCGTTGTGCCAAAATCGCTTGCGAACCAGTCGATCAAAGAACTTAACTTCAAGGTTTTTCTGGAAGCATCTACCTGAAGATGCTGGCTGCGAGAAAAGAAGTCTTGTGTGTTCTCAGCCAACTGACTTTCAAGATGGCTTGCGGTATAGGCTTCGTTTCGTAAGCGAGGGCAACCAACTGAAGCACAGACAATGGCGAAGTGAATGCGAGGCTCTCCCATCTTTCTTAACACTTGATGTTCGATTTCTTCCAGCGAATACTGCCCGTCACCAACTTGTAGTTTCAGTTGCTTCCAGATGTTGTATCCCACCAGCTTAGCCGTGTGATTACGAATGCTACTTGTCGGATAGACTTGCAGGATTCCTTCAATCGTGACAGCGTTGTACGCATTAATCCAGTAGGCCAGTCGAGCCGGTTTTCCCGCTGACAACTTGGGATTTGCTTTGCTGAGTTGCTTCAAATAATTTTGTAGATGACCACGATCTGCCCGCGAAGCCTGCCAGGATTTGTAATCGACATAGCCATCGGCATCAACATAACGTTTGAGAAGTGTATTGAATTCGTCATGCCTAATCTGATCGACACTGATCTGTTGGTTCGACGCCCATTTCTGCCCCACAAAGCGATCCGCCTTGGCTGAGCCGGGAGCCATACTGACGATGATCACTCCGATGATCCCCAGGGTTGAAAGAAAAAGCTGGTAAATCTGAACTCGATATTTTCGCATGCGAACCACTTCCTGTTTTTCTAAAGAGAACCTCTAAATAACTGTTGTTGTAATCCATTAGACAACTTGTTTTGCATACTCTGATTGTCGTAATTTTACAAAATCTGTTCTGTGAGATGGCTGACAGTTTGCTTTGATTTCTGGTAATTGGACAATTATCGTACATCCTTTGCATTATTGTACTTGAATATTCTATCATGGCAAAACGAAATCATTCATCCGGGTACTGCCCCTTATTTTTGTACCAGGTGTTATGAGGGTTTGGATTGGGTAAGTTTGGTTTGGTTTTTAGGTACTTTTATGGAATTGTGCTGAGTCTCGTTCGTCTTCGCTGTCGGCATGTACAAGCGACGAGTCCGCGGTGGCGGTGAAGAGGGACGAG
>JAESQE010000253.1 GCA_016765335.1 Planctomycetaceae bacterium | reverse complement strand
CTAACATAAGTCCCTTGGGCACGGGAAACGCTACTTGTTCCCGGTGCAAGGTAAAGCATGTCGCCGTTTCCGAGCAGGCGTTCTGCTCCCATTTCGTCCAACACAACACGACTATCTGTGCGGCTGGCAACCTGGAAGGAAATCCGAGCCGGCAAGTTCGATTTGATCAAACCGGTAATAACATCCACAGTCGGTTTTTGTGTCGCCAATACGAGATGAATACCGACAGCTCGCGATTTTTGAGCCAGACGAATGATGTGTCCTTCGACATCTTTGCCGGACGTCATCATCATGTCCGCCATTTCGTCAGCAACAATCACAATGTACGGAATCTTTTCGGGAACACGCTCGGCAGCAGGTGAATCTGGAGCAATCCCCATTTTCTCAAGAACTTTTTCGCGGCTCAGTTTGTTGAATCCATCAAGATGTCGCACGCCAACTTTGGCTAGTAATTCGTAACGTTCCTCCATTTGATCAACAGCCCATTGCAGAACAGCTTCTGCTTTTTTCATATCTGTAATCACAGGGTGCATCAAATGTGGAATGCGGGAATACGGCGACAGTTCGACCATTTTCGGGTCGATCATCAACATTTTGACCTGCTCCGGGCTACGAGTCATCAACAACGAAGTGATGAGCGTATTCAGGCAGACCGATTTTCCTGTTCCGGTACGTCCAGCAATCAACAAGTGAGGCATTTTGGCCAGATCAACCGTCATCGGATGCCCTGAAACGTCTTTGCCCAGGAACAGCGGCAGACGCATTTTGTCTGCTTGCTCTGCACTGCTCTCGATTAACTCTTTTAACCGCACCATGACGCGTTTTTCGTTCGGAACTTCAATTCCGACCGTGTTTTTACCGGGAATAGACGAAACGATACGAACCGCAGAAACACGCAGCGCAATGGCGATATCATCGGCAAGGGCAGTCACTTTGGAGACCCGCAAGCCGGGTTCTAATGCCAGTTCAAACTGTGTGACTACGGGGCCGGTATCGATTTCAGCAACTTTGACATTCAGATTGAACTCCTGAAACGTTCGCTCCAAAGTTGCTGCGGCAAGTTGAGCCTTTTTGGCGAGTAGTTCATACGGAAAATCTTCCGCATCTTCGAGAAGATCCATCGAAGGCAATTCAAATGGAATCGCTTCTTCTTCGTCGTCGTTGAAGTCGGTTTCCTCACCCTCGAATCCATCGTTATCGGCAGACGTATGATTCGTAGCCGGGGGATTAACTTTGAACGGAAGGATCGATTTCTCTTCTGCTTCGGTTTCGTCCTTGGTCTCTTCAGAGATCGGGATTACGTCGTTGTGCTCAGCTGTAACTTTCTCCGGCGGCTGCTTTTTTTTTAGCAGTCGGTCAAGTAACGACTCGTCTGGCTCCGGATTGATTTCAGGGGTATCGACTGCATGATCTGCTTCGGCTTCCTCTGTGTGTGGAGTCAAAGGACGAAACTTTTTATGGATCGCAACAATGGGCAGCAGTAAAGTGCTTTTCAGAATGGCGAGTGCAAACTTTTCAGCAGAAAGCATTAAGCCTCCCAGGAAAAGCGTNNACAGNATTNATCNTCGCGATCCAATGATCGAGAAATTGGTCTCCAGAATCATTCCGCCCACAGCTCCCAGGTAACCGCCGCTGCCGTACAGTCCGGGATAACCGAGCCAGGGGACAAACAGGTTCATTGCAGTCGAAAGCGAGAAGATGATCAGCACGATACCAAANATTCGTAGCACGATATCTTTCAACGGACGTTCTGAAAACAGACGCAAATCGAACGCGATGACGAAGGCCATTAAGATATAACAGGAATAGCCNAAGCCGGTCATTAATCCGTGAGCAGCCAACGCGCCAGCAGGTCCGCACCAGTTGGCAACTGTTTCGGGAACGGGATAAACATTTTGAGCAGGGGCATCGCTGGGGTTGAAGCCGAGTAAGCTGAGCGCAAGAAACAGCACGCCGGCGAAAATCGCCAGAGCCGCCAGATCAGTTTGTAATCGACGATAATCGATCATCGTTTTTAACTGCTATTTCTTGTGGTTATTTGGATAAGACATAACAACGTCAAGGGGCGGTTGCCTCCATGGTACCTGCCCCTATTCGCTGCTGTTTTTAATCGAATAATCACTCATTCGATTTCACTCAAAGTCAACTCAATTTGCTGACCTATTGACACTCATGATNCCAATGTTTTGTTACCTCAAACCTACCACCTAAAACCGGGCGTGTTGCAAAAACGCAACTNTTCATGTTGATTTCCTGCAACATGACTGATAATTCATTATGATTATGCAGGTTAGATAAACTGCTGTCAGAGGGCAGCTGACAGATAGGCGGGCCGTAACGATTGCATTGATTCTGTGGTCAACTGCAAGCTTGTTTGTTTCTGCCGTTCTTTAAACTGCTCTACAATTGAAAACTGTGGTCGAATGTGATGTANTTGTCGACTTGAACTTGTACCGAAGTTCCTGCATAGAATTGATACCTGTATGGAGCAGCTGGTGCATTATAGCGTGTCTTATGTCTTTTACTTTTTGCATTGGATTAACATGCCACTAGAACTTGGAATTTGGCGAATTGATGAGGGGTTGTCTCGAATGCAGTTCAGCTCGTTGGAATTTGAATCCAGATTGGAGGATATTCTTCATCGAGATATCACAATTGCTGCACCAAACTGGTTGGTGATTGGTCGCCAAGTGGCAACTGATTATGGCAAGTACATTGACTTGCTGGCAATCGACCCAGACGGGAATCTCGTAGTCATTGAACTTAAACGAGATAAAACCTCTCGTGATATTGTCGCCCAATCTCTCGATTACGGTTCATGGGTTCGAGATCTTCGCAATGAAGATGTTGCTCGGGTTTTTGATGAATTTAATAAAAAATATCATCCTGAGCATGTTGAGCTTTCAATTAATGAAGCGTTCTGCAAGCGATTTAACGTCAAAGAAATGCCTGACGAACTCAATGAATCACATGAGTTAGTAATTGTCGCATCAAGTCTCGATGAAAGCACAGAGCGAATTGTTCGTTATCTTGCTGAAGAATATGAGGTGCGAATCAATGCTATCTTTTTTCGAGCATTTCGCGATGATGATCGAGAGTACTTAAGTAGGGCATGGTTAAATGATCCAACGACTTCAGAGCATTCCTCCAAAGAAGTCGGGACCAAAGAGGCATGGAACGGAGAATATTATGTCTCTTTTGGTGATGGCCCACGTCGGTGCTGGGAAGAAGCTGTGAAGTATGGATTTATTAGTGCTGGTGGCGGAAGATGGTACAGTAATACTCTTAATATGTTAGAACCAGGAGCCCGTATATGGGTAAATGTACCATCCACGGGTTATGTTGGAGTTGGTCGTGTGATCGAATCTGCCGTGAGGGCAGATGCATTTGAACTCGATAATGAAAATGGTGATCGAGTTCCCGCTTCCGAAATTCTGATCAGTTCACCTGATACGTTCAAAGATAAGGATAACGACGAATTGGCTGAATTCTTTGTCCGTGTAGACTGGGACAATACCGTTTCGTTGAATAAGGCAATTAAAGAAACAGGTTTTTTTGGCAATCAAAACTCGGCTGCCCGCCCACGCGCTGCGAAGTGGTTGCATACAGTAGAGCGGCTCAAAAAACGGTTTGTCGTGGAGTAAGGTGTCGTAGACTTATATGTTTTCGTCTTCTATGCTGAGAGTATGTCTTATGTGTAGTGAGGTCCGACGTAGCTTGGATTTTTTGGTCACTTTTAGAGGAGTATTTGATGAAGAGCTTTGTTTTGTGTTCTCTCAGGATGTTGCTGATTGCAATTGTTGTTTTTGTGAATGTAGCTTCAATTTCTGTTGCTGCTGATCGTCCAAACGTGATTGTTGTCATGGCGGATGATTTGGGGATCGGGGATATTTCTCCCACGAACCCAAATTGCAAAATCAAGACTCCGTATTTGCAGAAAATGGCCAATGAAGGCATCACGTTACACGATGCTCATACACCGAGTTCGGTTTGCACGCCGACTCGTTATGGATTGTTGACCGGGCGTTACAACTGGCGTTCCCGTTTGGCCCGAGGCGTATTGAGTGGAACCAGCGAGCATTTAATTCCTGCGGATCGTCCTACCCTGGGGCACTTAATGCAGTCGGCTGGATATCACACCGCAATGATTGGCAAATGGCATCTGGGTTGGGATTGGCACAAGCAGGATGGCAAGATCGATTTCACCAAAGCGGTCAAAAATGGTCCTGATATCAATGGGTTCGATCAATACTATGGGCATTGTGGTTCGCTGGATATGCCGCCTTATGTTTGGGTCGATACTGGTCGTATCACCGCGCTGCCTGATCGTGAAGAAGGTGTCACCAAGAAAGAGGATCGTTACGGTTGGTATCGCAAAGGCCCGATCGGTTCTGATTTTCATATTAATGATGTGTTGCCGCACTTGTTTGGGAAATCAATTACTTATATCAGTGAGCGAGCTGAAAAGGCGAAATCAGGTAAGCCCTTCTTTTAGTATTTGCCGTTGCCTGCACCGCACACACCGATTGTCCCTGTGCCTCCTTTTAAGGACGCCAGTAAGCTGAATCCGTATGCAGATTTTGTGATGCAGATTGACCACCACATGGGGCAGGTATTTGCTGCATTGAAAGAAAATGGACTCGATGATAACACCCTCGTCATCTTTACCAGCGACAACGGTTGCTCGCCTGAAGCAAACTTTGCCTTGTTGAAAAGCAAAGGGCACGACCCGAGTGGCGGGTATCGTGGACACAAAGCAGATATCTACGAAGCCGGGCACCGGGTCGCGTTCATCGCTCGCTGGCCTGGAAATATCAAACAGGGACAAAACAGCAATGCACTGGCTTGCCTGACCGATGTCTATTCCACATTAGAGGAATTAACCGATCAGAAACGAAAGAAAACCGGCGGCGAAGATGGTTACAGTTTGCTCAAAGTGTTCCGCGGAGAAAATTCTTCAGGGCGAGATGCTCTAATCAGTCATTCCATCAACGGCAGCTTTGCGATTCGTCAGGGAAATTGGAAGCTATGCCTTTCAGCTGGAAGCGGCGGCTGGAGTGCTCCCAAAGATAACATCGCGCTCAAACGAGGCATGCCAGCCATGCAACTGTTCAATTTGGAACAGGACCACGCAGAAAAGAACAACCTGGTCGCTAAGCATCCGGAAAAAGTAACAGAACTGTTGAACCTGCTGGATCAACAAGTCAAAAACGGACGCTGCACCCCCGGAGAATCTGTCCCCAATGATCGCGAGATTCAATTTCTACCTAAAGGCGTGAGTCTGTCTAAGCGGGATTGATTCATCAATTCACCTGTCACGTTTTCAGAAAGTTCCCCGGGCCATAACGGGCTTGTTGATTTATTAAACAAAAAGACCGGAATGCCTGTGCTCCATTTGAATTAATAGAGGTTCCCTGTTGAGAAAGCCTGTCCGATTTGAAATCAGTCTATAAAAAAA
>JAESQE010000252.1 GCA_016765335.1 Planctomycetaceae bacterium | reverse complement strand
ACCAACGAACCGCTGTTGGAAAGTTTTTCGCCGTGGGTCAGATCAAGGCTCGGTTTACGACCGCCATCGTACCAAACCATTTTAACAGGACCACGAGAATCCGTTTTTCCAAACTGGAACGTAATCGTTGATGACTTAGGGTATGTTTCGTTATCAACAATTCCCGTATGCTCTGCAACGACGGAAAGAGGATCGAACAATTCCAACGCCATCACAACCATGTTCGCGGTATGACAAGCCATATCGCCAAGTGCCCCGGTTCCAAAATCTAACCATCCACGCCATTTGAATGGAAGATAAGCAGGATTGTAAGGTCGCTCTTCTGCTGGCCCCAGGAAGAGATCCCAATGCAGGCCATCAGGAATAGCAACTGTTCCTTGAGGACGTCCTTCGCCTTGAGGCCAAACCGGACGGTTAGTCCAAACATGTACCTCTTTAACATCACCAATTGCACCATCACGCAGAACTTCAACACCTTCACGCAGGCCATCATGAGATGTCCCCTGGTTTCCCATTTGGGTTGCAACTTCGTGTTTGTTCGCCAAATCGCGAAGATAGCGAGCTTCCTGAACAGACCAGGTTAGTGGTTTCTGAGTGAAGCAGTGCTTGCCCAGTTTAATGGCAGCCGCGGATGCAGGAGCATGGGAATGGTCTGGCGTACTAACAGTGACTGCATCAATTTTGTCGCCCATTGCATCGAGCATTTCTCGATAATCAACAAACTTCTCTGCACCTGTGTAGCGAGTAGATTTCTTGTTCAATCGAGCTTCATCGATATCACACAATGCAACAACATTGCCGTAACGACCAGCTGAATCGGTATCGCTAGAACCTTTTCCTTCGACACCAATACAAGCAAAGTTAATCTTTTCCAGTGGGTTATCACTCAAAGCAACTTTAGGTTCGTTGGCAACCCAGTAAGCTGTGCCGACAGCTGCGGCTCCAGCACTGGTTTTCAAAAAATCGCGGCGAGTTGTTTGCTGTGTCATTTGTATTCCTTTTTAATATCAATTATCTAAGTGCAGATTCCCTACAAAAATAGTAAAGTAGGAAAACACCTTCTCGTCTAATGTAGCGTAAGATTATAGACCGGACCATTCCAATCAGTAAATCTTAATGTACTATTAGAAGCATTGAAGATACTCAAGACAAGTCGTTAGAGTAGCTCAATTGCAGAAAGTTTTGACGATCCGTTGGCACCGAAACGCCTGGACGCGATTTTTCATCGGCATTTCCCATCCATAATATGATGATTTCCTGTTTTAAAGACAATAAAATGACTACACATTCAACACGAGCAAAGCTCGTCCCAAGAAGCCTTTTCCTCTTAATTGCTGGGCTTTGCTTTGCAAACGTTGGCTGCAATTCGAACCCTGCCGAGCAAACCGAAGCAAAGCCAGAAGCCACTACTAAACCAACAAACACAGAGAATGCCCCCTCGCACACTCCTGACGATGGAAACATGGTCCAACTACTTAAGGTAAACGGGGTAACTCTCACCAAAAACAGCGATGAGCAAGTCACAATTGTAGACTTCCGCACGGTGGAATCTTCTGATGAAATCCTCAAACACCTCGCTGGCCTGCATTCGATTGAAAGACTTATCCTGTACGGACCGGGCTTTACTTCAGAAGGCTTAAAGCAGATCGCAGGCATCAAAACACTGAAAGTTCTCTCCATCGAAGGAACATTAACTGACGACGAAGGTCTGAAAAACATCAGCGGCATGACACAGCTGGTAGCCCTGGTACTCAGGCGGACAGACTTCACCAATGCGGGCCTGGCTCATTTGGCAAATCTCGACAACCTGCGTGAACTCGACTTACGCTTCACCAACGTCGGCGATGAAGGATTAATTCACCTCAAAGAATTAGAACAACTGGCAACCATCAAATTAGACCGCACACAAATCAGCGACGAAGGTGTCAAAACGCTGGCGTCGATTCCCACATTAAAATCCATGGGATTGAACCTGACCAACCTCAGTAATGCAGCTCTGGAATCGTTGGCTGATCGCAAAGACCTCAAACTACTGGAAATGGATGACACCCAAATCACCGACAAAGGCATCGTCTCTTTGGTAGGCATGGACCAATTACAAACGCTGCACATTCGCCGAGACAACGTCGGCGACGAAGGCTTCAAAATTATCGGCAAGTTGAATGCACTGAAAAAACTATCCATCCGCGACACCGTCATTACCGATGCAGGCTGCGAACATCTCAACGGGNTGAGTAATCTGCAATCACTTGATCTGAACGAAACATTCATAGGCGATGCAGGCTTAGCTCACTTTGCTGACATGAAGAATCTGGAAACCTTGGAACTCTGGTNCACACGAATTTCAGATGCAGGCTTAGCTCACATCGCAGGCCTCACAAATCTCAAAACACTCAACCTGGAAGAAACTGAAATCTCAGATACTGGAGTCGCCCACCTGGCTTCCCTGGTAAACCTGGAAACACTGAACCTCAAACTGACATCAGTTTCCGACGAAGGCCTCAGTAAACTACACGGCCTCAAAAAACTGAAATCGATCAGCCTCAGCAACACCAAAGCCACCAACAAAGGCATCGAAGCCCTAAAAGCCGCCATCCCCGGATTAACCGTGAAGTAAAAGAGAACCTCTATAATTTGGTTCTCCCCCTTACGAAGGGGGAGTTAGAGGGGGTTAAAAGCCAGAGAGTGCAAAACCTCGTCCCCAATCTCCTGCTTGGAAACGCAAGGGCCAGAAGCTCCTGCTCCCCACATGCGGAAAAACCTTGAACACGAATCAACTGATTCAACACAGCCCAAGCCTGAAAGCAAGGACAGATCATGCTAAAGCCCCCTGCGTTACTATTACTCTTGGGACTCATGACATTGTCTTCCTCTTTAATTGGGGCCACAGATTTAATAGAAGACACCGTGGATGAAAAGTCCGTGAAGGGCAAACCAGCTGACCTAATCACCCCGGTGATGACACAACAAGCCCCGGCTGCCGGAAAACGTGTGCGTCAAACTGCACCCGAATATCAAGGGACGCAGGTTTATCACGCGTTGTACTTGCCTGTGGATTGGAAACCGGGGGGCAATTATCCGGTGATCGTGGAATTCACTGGCAACAAGTGGGAACCGGGGAAATCAACCGGTCGAGCCAAAGATGCGAACCTGGGCTTCGGCATGTCCGGGGGCAGGGGGTTCATTTGGGTGTCGATGCCGTATATCGAAAAAGGCCGCCAGCAGAACGCTGTCACCTGGTGGGGAGACAAGCAAGCCACCGTTGATTACTGCAAAGTCAACCTGCCACGCATCTGCAAACAATTTGGCGGCGACCCAGAAAACGTTTTCATCTGCGGTTTTTCCCGTGGAGCGATCGGCTCCAGCTACATCGGATTAGCTGATGATGAAATCGCATCCCTTTGGAAAGGGATGTTTACGCACGACCATTTCGATGGTCAAAAGAAGTGGGGATATCCTGAAAGTGATCGCCAGTCCGCTCTCAAAAGATTGGCACGACTCAAAGGCCGCCCCGTGCTCATTTGCGGTCAATATGCAAGCAACGTGCGAGATCAATTCCTCAAAGACCACCTCAACCTGGCACAGTTCACATTCTTAGATGTGCCCACCCCAAAAATCTTCAACATCCCCGAAGGAAAAATCATCCACGCCACACAGACCTCTGGATGCACCGCCAAAGCCCCTACCGCCAACAAGCCCGCAACTGGCTACAAACCGTGATCAAACAACAGAAAAATTAAAATCACATAATCGCAATTCAACTTGACTTACCGGATGTACCGAATGTAATCTTGATTCCTCCTGTACCTTATTGCCATAAGACAAGGACGGGGGCGTAAAAAACACGATGCATTGGAAAGCTAGTTGTTATGACAATTCCTAATTCAAATGTGTTCCCAGATTGTAAGATGGGTTGCCATGCTCCATAACATATCTACGCCAATGAAAGAATTAAATCATGGATGAAGATAAGCCATTATTGAATATTGGCGAAGTCAACGCCGTCAAAACTAATATTAATACCAGCGTAAATGTCACCGACCAAACCGGATTAAGCGGCTTTGGTAATGCTGCTGATAAATTAGCAGGTACTGCCACCGGATTGGTTCAGCGTATTTGTTATCCTGCGGCTGAAGAATTTGGATTGATGCTTGGAGATTCTTTTGGCGATTTTCGTAGACGTAATTTTGAAGCAATCGCAAAACGGGCGAAGAAAAACATTGAGGAGTCGCACCCTGGTGAAGACGTGAGTGCCCCACCTCGCCTGATCGCTTCGGTGATCGAAAAGGGATCTTGGGAAGACGATCAATTTGTTCAAGATTTGTGGGCAGGATTATTATCATCCTCATGTACAGAAGAGGGTGACGATGATAGCAATCTGCTTTTTATCAACATTCTGGCAAACTTAACAAAACTACAAGCACACATTCTCAATCATGCCTGCATTCATGCAAAAAAAATTATTGGTTCGAGCGGTGTAACGTTTTGCATGGACCTACGCATCAACCTGAAAGAGTATGGTGACGAAATCGGTGAAAAAGATTTTCACCGACTAGATCGCGAGATTGATAATCTTAGAAGTTCTGGGCTACTTACCCCTGAATCATCCGTAGAAATCAATAACAAAAAAGGAGTCGCAAATGTCACGCCATCAACTCTCGGCTTACATATGTTTGTACGATGCCAAGGTAGCCGAATCGCACCTTATGAGTATTTCAAAGGTGCACCAGAAATCATTACTGGCCCTTGTAATTCTTCTTAAATCTCATTAATTCCGCTTGGCAAATGCTCGATACCGCTCAACACGGAACTTCATTCAGTCAATTTTATGTATCCATAATCGCCTACCTCTTTTTCTGCAACTTCTTTGCCTTAGCTTTGCCGCCTTGGCTTGCTAGTTCTGCGATGTTGGGGTTGCCTGGGGTTGCTATGACGGACTCGGGGAGTTTTTTGGGTGGTTTCTTTTTGAACTGGTTGCTTAATGCCAATCGAATGACGGTTGCTTTATCGAGATCGTGGGTCTGGCTGTATTGATCCAGTGTATTGCTGATCGCCAAAGGTAATCTGACCGAGATTTTTTTGACTTCTTTTTTTCTTGCTTCATGTGCTTTTTTCATTTTTCGCATTTCAGCCTGGCCTTTAGAGGAAAGCCAGTAAGCATCTTCTTCCTCAGCGGCCTCTTTGAGTTTTGCGAGGACTTCCGGGGTCACTTTAGGGTGAGAGCTGATTCGTTTTCCTATTCTATTTTTAGCCATGATTCGTTGCTCCGTGTTTAGTTTGGCTCGTAAGCAGTTACTGGGATGACGGTGACCTCATCGATCATGTCGTAAATCACAATAATGTATTTGCCATTGGCGGCTTCGCCTTCTGCAAGTTTTGAGCCAGTAGTTCGGCTCAAATCCGTTGATTCGGGATACTGAATGACGTATTCAACTTCTTCTGGTGTTATCCCATGCTCAGCGATGTGAGCAATGCTTTCGGGGGTCCAGAAGAAATCAAACCAAGTCATTTGTGCTTCCGCTTCTGTATTGCCATGCTTGTTGTGTATCTTATTATACCTATCGTCCTTCGATAGGCAAGTTCACAGTTGGAATGATCAATAATATTACTAAATACAACATGAGGCGATTCTGTGGTCTAATTGACAAATCCAACTGAACTGCTCACATTGCTTACTGTGAGAGTGCGTATGTTATTAGACAGCTCATAGAAGGCGTTGATTGGATGTTGGAGCGGTTACGAGAGGATTTGGAGCTTTGGGGGCCGGATGTTTCGGAGCGGGGGGCTGTTTCTTTGGAGCAGGCTCGTCGGTATACCGAGTCGGTCGCCAAGTCTCATTATGAAAACTTTCCTGTGGTTTCGTGGTTGTTGCCCGCTTCGATGAGGCAACCGTTTTTTGATGTCTATGCGTTTTGTCGCTGGTCGGACGATCTGGCGGATGAACTTGGTTCGCAGGAATTGTCGCTGCGAATGCTCGCCTGGTGGCGAGAAGAATTGACAGCTTGTTTTGCCGGGCAAGCAGTGCATCCGGTGTATGTGGCACTCAAACAAACGGCTGCTGATTACTCGCTGCCCGAAAAACCTTTTCACGATTTGATCACCGCGTTCGAGCGAGACCAAAGCCAACCCCGGTATGAATCGTTTGAAGACTTAGTCGATTATTGCCAGTACAGCGCCAACCCGGTCGGTCGGATACTACTGCACTTGATGGATTGTGCGGATGAAAAGTCGCTGGAACTTTCGGATTCCATGTGCACCGGATTGCAATTGATCAACTTCTGGCAGGATGTCGCGAGGGACTGGGAAATCGGCCGGGTTTATCTTCCCCAGCAAGACATGCAAAAATATGGTGTGACCGAACAGATGATTCAGTCAAAGCAATCGAACCAGCAATTCATTGAATTGATGAAGTTTCAAGTGGATCGAGCAGAGCAGTATCTGAAAAACGGTTTGGAGTTAGGAAATCGCGTGCCAGGTAAAATGCGATTTGATATCCGACTGTTTGCACTGGGCGGTCTTTGCCTGTGCGATAAAATCCGAGCAATCAACTACCGCGTACTCGAACAACGCCCCAAAGTAAGTAAGTTTGATTTACCGAAGTTGGTCTGGCGAGCATGGCGGGGGAAATGAATTTTCGGCTGTGAACTTGTAGACGTTGTTTCCTAGACCGAAACGTTGATTGGAGTTCTGGGAGTAATCGTTGTCCGCAATAGCGGACCCTACGCGTGGATAGCATTCAATTTACAGGGAGCACAGACATTCCTGTCTGTGTTGGTGGAGTGGTTATTGCTATTTTAACTGACTCAACCCCCTCTAACTCCCCCTTCGTAAGGGGGAGAACCTTTATGATGTCGATTTCTTCAATTTGGGCAGTGCAGTTTGTTGTTTACGCTTGTCGTGACGTGGTAGATTGGCGATCATATTTGTGTTCTGTTTTCTTGATGAAAAATAGCCGGGGCCGAATGCAGGTTCTGCTTCAGGCTGATGAAATATTAGAAGGATCGATAGATGAACCGCTCGTTAGTTTTTCGCTGCGTCAGTAGCACTGCGTTAATTGTACTCTCGGTTGTTTGCTTCAATGGGGCATTGATTGCTAAGGAGCCGAAAGCTGCGGTTAAGAATCCGTTGTTGACGGGGACTCGTCAGTTGACGTTTGCCGGGCGTAGATCGGGAGAAGGTTATTTCAGTGCTGATGGCAAGAAGATGGTCTTTCAGAGTGAACGCGAGCCGGGGAATCCATTCTTTCAGATTTATTTGCTCGACTTAGAAACTGGTGATGATCAACGCATCTCGCCAGGGCATGGGAAAACAACATGTGCCTGGATTCATCCGGATAATAATCGGGTTCTGTTTGCATCGACTCAGCTCGATCCGTCGGCAAAACAAAAACAGAAAGACGAGCTTGCGTTACGAGCAGAAGGTAAGCAGCGGCGATATTCCTGGGATTATGATGCGAACTTTGATATCCAGGAGTATGATCTGAAATCAAAAACGTATCGTCAGCTGACCAGGGAAAAAGGATACGATGCAGAAGGATCTTATTCTCCGGATGGAAAGCTGATCGCGTTTGCGTCTAATCGAAGTGCTTATGATCGCAAGTTAACAAAAGAGGAACAGGAACAGCTTGAGCGTGATCCGTCAGTGTTCATGGAAATCTATCTGATGAACGCGGATGGCTCGAACGTGCGAAAACTGACCGACACAGTTGGCTACGATGGCGGCCCTTTCTTTTCACCAGACGGTAAACGAATTTGCTGGAGACGGTTCACCGAAGATGGAGCAACGGCTGAGATTATGACCATGAAGATTGACGGCAGCGATGTTCGTCAATTGACCGATTGGAAGGTGATGTCCTGGGCGCCGTATTATCATCCTTCTGGGAAGTACATCATCTTCACTACGAACCGTCACGGCTTTGCCAACTTTGAATTGTACATGGTCAGTACTGAGGGGAAATCAGATCCGATTCGAGTGACCGATTCGGAAGGCTTTGATGGCCTGCCTGTATTCAGTCCCGATGGAAAAGCAATGGTCTGGACATCGAATCGGACCGCAGCGAAACAGTCGCAGTTGTTCCGGGCAGATTGGAATCATGAATTAGCGTTGGAGTTACTGGAGAGTGTCGCAGGTGATGAAGCTCGATTGAGTTCGAAGGATGTACTCAGTTCTGCCAAGGAGTCTGCGAAACAGACAGCGAGTGATTTTCTGCCTGCGGATATTGCACGACATGTTGCCTTTTTGTGTCGCGAAGAACTTGAAGGCCGTTTGACAGGAACTCCGGGAGAAAAACTGGCGACAGAGTATGTTGCAGCTTATTTCGATGAATTAGGTTTGGAGCCAGCCGGTGACAAAGGGACTTTCTTTCAAGACTTCGATTTCACAGCGGGGATCAAACTTGGAAAGAAAAACAGCTTGCAGCTTGGAGATAAAACACACGAGTTAAACAAGCAATGGAGACCGGTTTCGTTTTCTGCATCCGGAGATTTTCAATCTGATGCGATTGCATTTGCAGGTTACGGATTGGTGGCCCCGGCGAGCAAGGAGTTTGAGGAATACGATTCTTATGTGCATTTGGATGTGGAAGATAAATGGGTTGTCGTGTTTCGTTTTTTGCCCGAAGGCGCGACGCCGGAGTTACGTCAACACTGGGCTCGTTTTTCTTCATTGCGTTACAAAGCGATGGTTGCGCGGGATCATGGAGCAAAAGGTTTGATTGTTGTCTCTGGCCCGAATTCGAAGGTGCGGGATCAATTGATCAAGTTGCGTTACGATGGATCGCTGTCAGGAACGAGTATTCCGGTCATTAGCGTTACTGATGAAGTAGTCGATCAGTGGATCGTGAAATCAACTCCAGAGGAAAAGAAACTATCATTAGAAAAATGGCAAAGCAGTCTGGATCCCGGCAAGCCACAAATGGGCTTTCAGCTAGAGGGTATGAAGCTGAAAGCAAATATCGAGATTGACCAAGTGAAACGTCAAGGTCGAAATGTGATTGCCAGACTCAGAGCGAAGGTGAAAAACAAACAACCTGCGATTCTGGTTGGTGCGCATGTGGATCATCTGGGCCGAGGTGGAAGTTCTTCTTCATTAGCTAAAGAGAACGAAGAGGAACAGATTCATTTTGGAGCGGACGACAATGCTTCCGGCACCGCAGCGATGATGGAGATCGCTGAGTATATGGCTGGCTTAAACAAGGATGGAGATCTTGCTTTAACTCGTGATGTCATATTCGTGGCTTGGTCAGGGGAGGAGTTGGGACTTTATGGTTCGAGTCACTTCGTAAAGAAACTGCAAGCTGCGATGGCGAATTATGCTCATGCAGCTCACGGGGGAGCTGCACCATCGAAACATCCCGAAAAGAAAAAGGCACCCTCAAAACACGAAGCCGAAGCACCGAAGCACGATCATCATACACATTCCGAAAGTACAAAAAGTAACTTGAACTTTATGATTGCGGCTTGCTTGAATATGGATATGGTTGGTCGATTCGATAAAGCCTTAGTGCTTCAGGGAATCGGGTCTTCTTCGATTTGGAAAGGCGAAATCGAAAAGCGGAACATTCCAGTAGGGCTACCGATCACGCTACAAAATGATAGCTATTTACCGACAGATGCCAGTTCGTTTTTCATGAACGGAGTGCCGATTCTGTCTGCATTTACCGGGACTCATACAGATTATCACACGCCGCGAGATACTCCTGAAAAACTGAATTACGAAGCCGCTGCTAAAATCGCCAAACTGATGGGATTGATCACGCGAGGCTTAGCGACTTCTGAAAAGAATCCGGATTACATATCGCAAGATCGTCCAGAACAACAACGCCGCGCGAATTTGCGTGCCTATCTGGGGACAACTCCAGATTACGGAGCATCGGACGTAAAAGGAGTTCAGCTTTCCGGTGTAGGCAAAGGTGGGCCTGCTGAGAAATCAGGGATGAAAAGTGGTGATGTCATTGTTGAACTGGCAGGGAAGAAGATCGAGAACATCTACGATTACACGTGTGCGATCGAAGCTTTGAAAATTGGGCAGAAGACCAAGGTTGTTATTCAGCGTAAAGGGAAACGAATTACTCTGGAACTGATACCAGGGTCTCGTGAGTGACGCCTTGGCTTGAATGTCTTGGCAGGGTTCTACTCAGCGACAAGTTCGGCTTGTGAGTCACTGCCTTGACGTTTTGGTTTTCTTTGTGTGGAATCTTCGAGCGGCACATAGCCCCCAGCTCCAATGTCGAAACCATCATCCATGGGATCATCCAGCAGGATGGGAATGTCGCTGCTCAGTTCGTGATCGATCATCACAGGGAGTTCGTCTTGAGATTCCACCGGGATGCGGTAGGGGGCAGGGGCGGCACTATCAGCTTTGAGTTGCTGCTCGGCTTGATGTTGTACCGCCTCAGCAGATTTGAATACAAAAACACAGTCGCCAATGGTCAACTCGTCCCCACAGTTTAGTTCTTTGAGACCGCTGACTTTTCGACCATTAACTTGAATGCCGTTTGTGCTTCCGAGATCTCGAACCAGGAATTTTCTTTCAACCTCGATCACACAGCAATGCTTGCGAGAAACTTTTTGGCTGTTGTTAAGAATCAAATCGCAATCAGGATGTCGACCAACAAACAAAATTGGTTTGTCGAGTGTGACTGTCTGATTCGAATTTGAAATTGGCTCAAGGATCGCTGGCATGATTTGTTCCTCACGTGTTTGACACGCAGGTTCTGCTATGAAGATCGAACACTGCCCGGGCCCGTTCATGTACCTTCGATTTGTGATTCTATGACTCAAACAATTACGGTTTTATGCCGACATTAGATCTTCGACAAAAAAGAACAGTAGCCAAAGTATTCACAAACGATAGATTATTTACGATTTCTGTCCTCAAGGCAAAACACTATCGCCCCGGCTTGCCTTAAGGTTTCGAAATACTTCCAGTAGATAAAACGTAACCCACTAAAATAATCAGCAGAGAAAACTACATAGATATGTCATTGCATTATATCGTCACAAACAATGGTATGAAACCTGCGGTTTCGAAAATTCATTAAAATAGCACGGGAGTTGTGTGGCCTGTAACACCTCCCCGGAGCATGGACACATGGCTCGTATTCCATTAGGGCAGGTCGCATGCTGTTGAATGATCAGTGATTAAAGTTGATAATTAATCTCAATTGGTGAGTCGTCAAGCCCGATTTGACATGAAGTTCTAGTGATTGAATGATGGTTGGAAAGAATAATTTTATGAATACTGAGAGTATATCACACAAAATTGCCTGGAAGAATGGAAGGACAATCCCTGCTTCTCAGGCAGTTTTACCTGTCGAAGACATGGGAATTGTACATGGCGTGTGTGTTACGGAAATGATGCGGACTTTTTCTGGTCAGGCTTATGAAGTCGATAAGCACTTGGATCGCTTGTTTCGCTCAGCCGCACAGGTGGGGATTCCAATTCAATACACGAGTGATAAAATTCGCCAGCATCTTTTAGATGTCGTTAAACACAATCAGGAAATCATCCCCGATTGGCAAGAACAGGGAGTTATTGTCTTTGCGACACCTGGAATTAACGCTACGTACACCGGGGGCACTGGACAAAATGAGGCGACGTTAGTGATTCATACTTTTGACTTACCTGCTGAGCTTTGGGTGGATGCAGTTGCATCGGGGCAGCATTTGGCAATCTCGGCAGTACCTATGGTTCCAGATATCTGCTTACCCGTTTCGGCTAAAACCCGCAGTCGACTCGTTTTTCATCTGGCTGATCAGCAGGTACAACGGGAATTTCCAGGTGCTCGTGCAATTTTGCTGAATAATCAGGGGTATGTTCGTGAAACGGGTACATCCAACCTGTTTTTTGTCAGAAAGAATCAAATCTTTACTGCTCCAGTCGATACTGTATTGCCTGGAATCAGTCGGGAAATTGTGATCAAAATCGCAAGATCTTTGGGATTGGAAGTGATTGAAAAGGACTTTTGTGTTGATGAGCTTTTCAGTGCAGATGAAATTTTCACGACATCAACGCCGTATTGTCTTTTAGGGGTCTCGCAATTAAACGGCAAGCAGGTTTCAGATGTGTATCCTGGCCCGGTGACGATGTCTTTGCTCAACAGTTGGTCTGAACGAATTGGGCAGAATATCCATGCTCAACTACTTGAAATGGCTCAACATCGGCAAGATGTAACTGATCAATAATGCCAAACTTAATCTAAATCTGTGTTGCGTGATTGATCGTGGTCTTGTACTGACAAGGGATTAGGAAACCTCCAACGCGAGATCAAATACACGAATGCGTAAAAACCTGAATTGCAAACGTGGAGCGGACGTGTAACTTATTCCGGGAACTGATAGAATGATGCGGTCTTCGCCATCGGTGTTGAGGGAACCTCTATTAGTTCAAAAAAACATTGCGAGCGGAGGGTAGACATTCTTGTCTGCCTTAAATCAAGACAGACTCAAACGTAACAGACACCGAATGTCTGTGCCCCCTTTGAATTGACATTACTGAGTTCATTGATTTGTCTAGAGAGTGTTGCTGGAATGTCTTCTGAATCTGATTCCTATGTTAATCCTGTTGAAATCCCGGTCATTAATTTGTCTGACGCCGGGGCTGATGCATTATTTGATGAATTGCGAGCCAAGCTCAGCCCGCAGGGCAATGTCGTTTCTCCATCTGGTCGCCAGCTCACGATAGATCTGTTTGGGGAACCTCTTTCTCCTCAGCAGGTTGTCGAGCGAATTTGCGAAGATGTCAAAAACAATGGCCTGGATGCAGTTTTGAAATACACAGCCAAGCTGGATCGAAAAGAACTCGATCCGCAGACGATCCGTGTTTCTCAAGAAGAATTAGAACAAGCACACAGCTTGGCTGATGAGCAATACCTGCAAACGATTCGTCGGGTACGAAAAAACGTGGCTGAGTTTCAGCAAGCAATTTTAAGTAGTGACGTTCAAATTGTTCGTGACTTTGGCCCCGGTCGCGTGGAACTACGGCAACGCTATTTACCGATGAAACGAGTTGGCATTTGCATCCCGGGAGGAGCTGCTGCTTATCCTTCGACATTATTGATGACTGCGGTGCCTGCCCAGACAGCCGGGGTTCCAGAGATTGCAGTTGTGGCTCCGCCGACGAAGTTTGGAAGTTACAGTTCCGATTTACTGGCTGTTTGTCATGAGTTGGGGATCACTGAGGTTTACCGCATGGGAGGGGCGCAAGGCGTGGCTGCGATGGCGTATGGCGTGGAAGGCTTACCGCAGGTTGATAAAATTGTTGGCCCCGGAAACCTGTTTGTTGCCTTAGCCAAGCGTCATGTGTTTGGTCAAGTCGATATCGATAGCATCGCCGGCCCAAGTGAAATAATTGTTTTGGCTGATGAATCAGCGAACCCTGCTTATGTCGCCAGCGATTTAATTTCGCAGGCAGAACACAGCCCGGGTTCAGCGATTCTGATCACCTGGCACAAACCTTTGATCGAAGCCGTTAAAAAAGAACTCGCGATTCAATTGAGTCATCTTTCCCGGGGCGATTTGGCTCGGGAATCATTGGAAGCATACAGTGCTTTGATCTTGGCCGATTCAGCAGAGCAAGCTGCCACTGTAGCCGATCAGCTGGCGACCGAACATCTGCATATTTCGACCGCCAATCCAGAACAGTTGTTGGACAAGGTTCAAAACGCAGGGGCCATTTTCATGGGGCATTACACCCCGGTTGCAACTGGCGATTACATCGCAGGTCCATCGCACGTTCTTCCCACCGGTGGAACAGCGAGATTTGCCAATGGATTGTGTGCTAACGATTTTCTCAAGCGATCATCGATTATTTCTTACGATCAGGATGCGTTACAAGCTGATGCTGATGGCATACGGCTACTTGCAGACAAAGAAGGTTTGACCGCTCATCGAAACAGCGTTGATATCAGATTGAAGTGATTTAGAATCTCAATCACCAAAGAGGTTATCTACTAGTTTACACAGAAAGTTCTAAAATGTCTTCACCATTACAATACCAATTCAACGTTGCTCGTGAATCGATCCAGGATGCTCATTGGGACGAGTTGACAGGCCCGCTGAAAAGTGCTCGGCAAGAAGTATTTGCCGATGTGGACTTGTTCAACTCGGGTGGAAATGTCCCAACTGAAAAACAGCCCTTAGATGCAGGGTTTATTGAATACCCACGTCGATTGTTAGACGAGTATGACAGCAAAGGGGCAGCCAGTCTGCTGGGGCAGATTCTTGAATCGGGGCAAACGCTCCGAGAAGAATTGGATCGCCTGGTTGTGCTGGGAATTGGTGGGTCTTACATGGGGATGCGAGCCTTGTTTGAAGGGCTGTGCGACCCGTATCATAATGAGCTTCCTCGCGATCTTCGAGGCGACATTCCTCGATTGTACTTCGAAGGAAATAATGTCGATAACGATGCGACACAATCGCTACTCAAACTTCTGAAAACTCAATGCAAAGATATTTCTGATTTCGAACAACGCTGGGGTGTGGTTGTCATTAGTAAGTCGGGTGGGACATTAGAAACAGCTTTGGCGTTTCGATTGTTTCGTGATGCTCTCGAAAAGTATTACGGCAGCGATTCTCGTGAAAGCACGCGTTATGTGGTTCCTGTGACCGGCGAAACAGGCAAGCTTCGAGATTTCAGTAACGAACGTGGTTACCCGGTGACTTTCCCGATA
>JAESQE010000251.1 GCA_016765335.1 Planctomycetaceae bacterium | reverse complement strand
TTGGCTGCCATTTTCGGATTCGCCACCGCCAGGTTATTCTCTTCGCCCAGATCATCTTTCAGGTTGTAGAGTTCAACTTTCCCGGTCACCATGGGCTGACGAATTGCTTTCCAGTCGCCTTGCCTGATTGCTTGCCGGGAACCTTGTTCATAAAATTCCCAGTAGAGGTAATCGGATTGTTTTTGCTGTTTGGTCTTTCCAGTCAGAACCGGTAACAGCGAAACGCTATCCAATCCTGCGGGAGTCTTTTGACCGGAGAGATCACACGCGGTTGCGAAAAAGTCTCCGAAGTAACCGATATGATCTGAAACCGATCCGGCTTCAATTTGTCCTGGCCAACGTACAATCGTAGGCACCCGAATACCGCCTTCGTACAATGCTCGTTTCATGCCACGCAACGGGCCGTTTGCATCAAAAAACTCAGGATTATTACCCCCTTCTTTGTGGTGTCCGTTATCAGAAGTGAAAAAGACAATCGTATTTTTATCCAGTTTTTTCTCTTTCAATAAGGCAAACATTTCGCCGATTCCTGCATCCATGCGTGTGATCATGGCTGCTTGCCCTTTGTCAGGCTCTGGCCAATTCTTCTTTTCGTAAATCCCGTAATCAGGAACTTCCTGTCCGTTGCCTGTGCCTCGTGTGCCTTCGTTGTTCGCATGAGGAACGGTCAACGCCAGGTACAAAAAGAAAGGTTTCTCTGTCTGCTTATCAATGTATTGCAATGTATCATCCATGAACAGATCGTGAGAATAATCCACACGCTTGGTGGCCCAGCCAGCCGCACCCCAAGGTTCAACTGCAACTTTATGGACAACATTTCTCAAATGCACCTTCGATCCGTCTCGCCAAAGAATTTCCGGATAATAGTTGTGAGCATGACGTTGATTTAAATATCCAAAGGAGTAATCGAAGCCTTGTTTGTTTGGAAGCCCTTCTTCTCCTCCGCCCGGTTCTCCGAGTCCCCATTTTCCGATGAGCGCCGTGTTGTAGCCTTGTTTTTGAAGTGCCTCTGCGATTGTGAAGTCGCTATCTCGCAGTCTTTGCACGTCAGATCGAGAATTCCCACGCACCTGGCAATGACCTGTATGCAGCCCGGTCATCAAAACACAACGAGAAGGAGCACAAACTGTTGCCCCGGCATAAAAGTTTGTCAGTTTCATGCCTTCGGCTGCCATATTATCCAGATTCGGTGTTTTGATAATTTTCTGACCAAAGCAACCCACATCACCATAACCAAGATCATCTGCAAGAATGAAGATAATATTCGGTTTCGATTTCTCTGCGGACCAAATGGTGTTTGCGGTGCCCAGTTGTGTCACAACAAGTAATGCCATAACTAGGATTCGCAAAGTCGAACTACGTAGCCCAGCGGTTACGAAACAACAAGCAGTAGCCAATCGATGATGCGGTCTCATAAAGAACCTCTTCTATCACAATATAAAAAACTGGTAGTATAAAAGTAACGCTGCGTTTTTTGTCACAACATCGTGACAGCCCCTCTATTTAGCCAATTGATTTTCGACCGGCTCGATCGATTGAATATGAGCCTGGGCAATTTTTGTCAATCTCGCAACGACATCGGGATGCAGCTTCGCGACATTGTATTTTTCAGATGGGTCATGATCCAGATTATAGAGTTCGGGGATTTCATGCACTTCTCGTTTGGGGCCAATCCCGTAGCAACCTTCCGTGATGAAGTGAGCTTTCCAGGGGCCAATACGAATCGCATACAGTTTTTCCGACCGCCAGTAGTACACCTGTTTCCTAGGAGATTTGTCGGTTTTCCCCAACAGCAGTGGCGAGAGATCATGCCCATCGATTACTCGGTCTTTGGGAATGGGCACGCCCGCTAATGAGCAGAACGTAGGCAGTAAATCCATTGTGGCTCCGATTTCCATTTCTATTTTCGGTGCAATTTTACCCGGCCACCAAAAGATGGTTGGTTCTCGCATACCGCCTTCAAACGTGGAGCCTTTTCCTTCACGAAGCAGTCCGGCTGATCCGCCGTGCGTATCGAAAAGTAACCAGGGACCATTGTCGGATGTGAATACGACCAGCGTGTTTTCTGCCAGCTTCAAATCTTCCAGTGTCTTCAGAATTTGCCCGACTCCGCTATCAATTTCTTCAATGACGTCACCAAAGATTCCGCGGCGACTTTTTCCGAGATGTCTTTTTCCTGCAAACAAAGGAATGTGCGGCAAGCTATGAGCCAGATAAACGAAGAACGGTTTGTCCTGATTCTGGGTGATGAATTCCATAGTCTTGTCAGTGTATCGCTGAGTGATCGTGCGTTGATTCGCAGGTTTTTCGACCACTGTTTCGTTCTGTATAATCGGCACCTGATACTGTTCGATTGTTGCAGCATAATTGGGGTCTTTCTGTGCGGTTTGTTTATACCCCGGGAAGCCTTTGACGGCATCCATATCATTGGAGTACGGAATCCCCCAGTAAGAATCAAAGCCGTGTTTGGTCGGAAGGTACTGCGGCAAATGACCAAGATGCCATTTTCCAATGGCAGCCGTGGCGTAGTCTTTGGTTTTTAACATCTCTGCAATGGTCAACTCACTGGCAGGCAGCCCCCCTTTTGAGTTGGGGAACAGTACCCGACGTTTTGCAGACATCATCCCGCTGCGGACAGGCAATCGCCCGGTCAGCAAAGCCGCCCGGCTGGGAGTGCATACACTGGCACCGACATAAAAGTTAGTCCACTTTTGACCCTGTGCAGCCATGCGGTCCAAATTGGGAGTGCGAATTGTCGGATGACCAAAGCACGCCAAGTCGCCATAGCCAAGGTCATCGCAGAATATGATCACAAAGTTTGGTTCCGCGGCCTGTAGTTGGCTCGCGGTGACAAGACAAGTACACAAAAGCAGAAGACTCAACAGGTAACGCATCACATTGGTTCCCAGCGTAATTCTAGATTTGGAATTTAGATTAGAATAGTCTGACAGAAACCTTGCAGAGTTTCAACTTGTAGTAAGCGATTGCTTATACGCATTCGCGTATTTGTTCGCGCGTTGTATGTCCCTCAAAGACCAGCGATTCGGGCTGGTATAAAAAAGAGTGACTGAATTACGCTTTATCTACGCTTGGGATAATTCTCGTGAGCGATTTGCTGCTGCTTGGACGGCATCCATGAAAGCTGCTCTTGCGCCGCCTTTTTCCAATGCAGCAACACCAGCGATGGTCGTTCCCGCGGGGCTGGTGACTGCATCTTTTAATACGCCGGGATGCTCGCCGGTTTCCAGAACCATTTTTGCAGCGCCCAACACTGTCTGTGCTGCCAGTTCAGTCGCAATGTCACGAGGCAAGCCCTCTCTCACCCCGCCATCGCTGAGAGCTTCAATCACTTGGAAAATGTAAGCCGGCCCAGATCCTGATAATCCTGTGACTGCATCGAGCAAAGGCTCAGATACCTGATGGCAAATTCCGACAGTATTCATCAAATGAAGCACGAAGGACTGTTGTTCTTCAGACACATCTTTTGCACAAGACATTCCCGCTGCTCCAGATCCGACCAATGCAGGAGTATTGGGCATCACGCGGATGATCTGCTGATGTCTATTCAGATAACCTTTTTATTGCGAAAGTGTCACCCCGGCTGCGATCGATACGACCAACTGATTTTCTTGCAAGTTCTCTGCAAAGCTTGCAGCAACCTGCGGTAAAATCTGCGGCTTAACAGACAGGAACAAGATGTCTACATTCGCGAGCAATTCCGCAGGGTTTTCTACAATTGTTGCGCCGGTCTGCTTCCGAAAAGCTTCGCGTGCCTGATCAGAAACATCACAGGCAAACAGTTGCTGACTGCTGATTGCGTTCTGTTTGACGAATCCCTGAGCAAGAGCTGTTGCCATGCGGCCGGCTCCTACAAATCCAATTTTTGTTTCGGAGGATTGATTCATGTCGTTCCTTTTTAAAGTTCACAAAAGTGTTTCAATAGATTGGTTGATCCGTTGCAAGTAAATGTGCAACATGAGCTGCTCCGAGTAACGGAGCTTTATTTGTTTTGATGACATAGACCGGGACGTTATCGATCACAGAACTGAGACGTCCTTTATGAGTGAACGCATCTCGAAAGATGTCACTATCGAGCAAAGACAGGATCTGTGGTGCGATCCCGCCGCCGATATAAATCCCTCCGGTTGCCATCAGTTTCAAGGCCAGGTTACCAGCTTCTGCTCCGTAGAGTCCGACAAATATTTCCATTGTCTTCACACATGCCATGCACGTTTTTGATAATGCAGCTGAGGTAATCACCGCTGCGTTGTCTTCTTGCATCATCCGTTTGACTGTTTCAAGAGTCGGCGATTCTCGATACGTGTTGACCAGAAACTCATAAATATTTTCGATCCCCGGTCCCGAAAGAACCCGTTCCCAGGAAACGTGTTCAAATTTGTTTCTTAAAAAACTGAGCAACGCGTCTTCTTCGTGAGACTGAGGCGAGAAATCGGCGTGTCCGCCTTCACTGGCAAACGGATGGTACCATTGACCGTACCAGACGCCTGCTTCCCCCAGACCAGTTCCCGCTGCAATGACTCCCCGGTTTCCTGCGATATCATGTCCTTGGTCAATACAATGCAGATCATCTTTTGAAAGATTTTCCAAAGACCAGGCCATCGCTTCGAGATCATTAATGACCCGCACCTTGGAACTACCAGTCAACTTTCCGAGTTCCGCTTCATCAACTTTCCAGGGGAGATCGATCGTTTCACATTGCCCCTGGCTTACCGGGCCAGCGACACCAAAGCAGGCTGCATCAATGGAGAAATCATGCTCTCCCAGATATTGCGTGACAATTTCAGTCAGTCCAGAATAGTCCCGCGAAACAAAGGTCTGCTCATGCAATGGCTTCTGCGGTGACTCCGGCTCAAAAACCGCAACCACTGTTTTAGTCCCACCAATATCACCTGCCAATAGCATATTTGCCTCTGTCTTCTTTTAATGATAGTCATGAATTTCGATTTAAGGGAAGCTCTATGAATTGAATCCCAGTGGTTTCCTTACGTAGATTTTCAATGTCCAAGTAGGATGGCATGCTTGCACCCATCTTCGTGTGCCTTGTGATTCCACGATACCACAAAGATGGGTGAACCTGTCGGATTGAACTCCAATAATACGGACACCAGTTCGCCGACAGAACCACCCATCCTACATTACTGGAGTTCCTTAACTAAACAGGCTGTTGCTGTTCTCGTTGTCCTGCAACTGTTCGAGGAAATTCTCTGGCGGGATATTTTTGTCTGGAAAATCGGCGTCCAATTTCTTCTTGAACTTTCGATCTCCTCGCGAATAAAGACTGACCGTAATAATAGTACCGAGGCCGACGACCAAGGCAAACATAATAATATAAGGTTCTAACCCGGTGCTACTGGGAACCGATTTGACAACCGTGTAGGGTTTGATGCGGGCCGCCAGGATCAGCGGAGCCACGTAATGTCCCTTGGGTGAGGAATAACTATACAGCTTGAGGAAGTAGCCGGTCACTTCAATTTGCACAGCNACTTTTTCCCCGGTAGGAAGCCGTGGATCGATACTGCCTGCGACAATACGCAAAGGATCGTTTCCCGAATCCGGCGTGAGAACCCAGGCTTCGTAAGTCTGCTTGACTCCATATTGGTTCTTCACGACACGTACTTCAGAAATCCGACGAGCCATCCCGCGAATGGTAATTAATTTTCCACGATACTGGTCCGGACTGTTTAACAGATTCACGTGCAAAACATTTTTGAGAGCGTGCTTGTCGNGATACCGTTCATCGAGTCGCGNAATGTGAGCAAGTGTTCGATAATAAGTGTCGGCTTCCTTGGCAGGGATTCCGATTTCCTGATCACTGANAGATTCGAGCCACTGAGCCGGCAGATTGGGCAATGCCGTTTTTCCGGAATGGGCTTGTGATTGCTGAAGGGTAACCTTTTCGTTTTCAGGCTGAGTTGCTTCTGGTGGATTACTATTAGTCATCGCGATTGCACCTGGGTCTACAAAATCGCCCACGTTCTGCGGAGACATTGCTTCGGGGGAATCAGCCGCGGTGTTTTGAGCCGAATCGTTGTCCGGGGGGATTAACCAGTACCACGTTTCCGGACGAGCTGCCCAGGAAACTGCAAATACGACCAGACTAAGCACACCAACCATTGCCAGCAACCGTCGCTGATCTTTGCGGTTTAAATAGGGAGCAGGTTGAGGTTCATCAGCAAATCGCATGATTCATACCATCTGATTGTCGTGTCAATAATTCATGAAAGAGGAAACGGTAAACAACTCCTCAGATTGTATGCATCCCCCGTAGAAGAAAACACCGAAATCAGGTGGCCCTATCAAATATGCATAATTTTTCAATACTTCAGCCCTACAGCTTAAAAACAAGGGATATTCGATTCACAGAAACTTGAGGAAATCTGCTGATTCGGGAAATATTTGGAAAACTTTTGAAAAAGTCTCATGCAAAATTTGCTTCACGGATTTCTTGACCTACGTTTGAGTGAATCGGTTGAGCCAACCAATGGCTGGCTGAAACAAACAAAAGACGTTGCTGACTACAGGCAACATCTTCATTCCACTTGGGTGTCACTTGCGGGGCAATGTTGTCTTGTAAGATATATAGGTTTAAATTTTTTTGAGGGGATTAGTTAAGATGAAAAACATCATCCACAACGTGAAGCATTTCTTGGAATGCGAAGATGGACCAACTGCTGTTGAGTACGCTGTTATGCTGGCCTTGATTGTTGTTGTCTGCCTGACTGCTGTTAGAGCAGTTGGTACAAACGCAAATACTCAATTCGAAAGCGTTCGCGACGCATTAAGTTAATGCAACGGAACCTGTTCACCAACAGGTTCTTAAGAGAATCTGAAGACTGCCTGACCACTNGGCCAGGCGGTCTTTCTCTCTGTTTTTACTACTCTGCTATACTCTATTGAAAGGAGATGACAACATGTTCCCATTTTGGATCGATCAAATGTCAACGAGCGTATTACAGTCACTCCCATTTGTGTTTGGGTTCATCGCCTGGTTAACAAGTGGCATCAGTCGCTAATCTCACACCACGAAATTGCAATCCAGACCTTGCTTGATGACGCTTAGCAAAACAGCGTCCTGTGAAAATATTCGACCCATCGCGATAACACGATAACGCATTCCTCAAAGCCTGCCTGCTCTTAAATCCACGCCTATTATGCTGGATCACATCTGCTTCGGATTTTCATCAGATCCCTCGTGCGCTCTCTGTACATATCGAGCCAATTCAATTTTTGATGTTTTTTATAAACATCTTGCATTTACTCGACCAGCTCTCAGTTTCTGACCTACTGTTTTAAAGAATGAGGTTCTTCAGAAAGTTGTTCGAAGAGCTTTTCATTGGAAAGCAACTGGCTTGAATGTCAGTTGTGATTAAAAAAGAAATCAGTATAAGTCGGCTACCAGCTGACACGTATCAGACCCCTCGATGATGGATGAAAGGTTGAAAAATGGATTGGCAATTTTTACTCGAAAACTGGCCTGTCAGATTAGTTGCAGTCGTATTGATTGTTGCTGCCTGGATTGATGGCAAGGAACTGCGAGTTCCAAACTGGATCACATTCCCAATGGTATTGAGCGGCTTAGTCTACACCACCTGGGTAGGCGGGCTGGAAGGCTTTGGATTTGGCATGTGGGGAATGACCGTTGGTCTATTGACCTTACTTCCACTGTACGCAGTAGGAGGAATGGGAGCAGGCGATGTCAAACTGATGGCTGGAATCGGAGCTTGGCTTGGCGCAACAGTTACTTGGTACGTATTTTGTGTTTCTGTCATTGTGGGTGCCGTCATGGCTGTGGGCATGGTCCTTTGGCGAAAAAGCTGGGAAAAACATTACAACAACTTCATGATGATTTTGGCGGAATTTATCGTCATCAAAAAACCAGCAGAACTGTACAAAATAGCCGCAGAGCGAAAACCAGATATGCTTTTGCTGCCCTACGGCATTCCGATCTGCATCGGATCAATTGGCTACTTCTTATACACAGGCATGATTTAAGCGATCGGACTGAGTAACGAGAAGAAAAACAGGAAGAATAAAAAGGATGGGATGTCTACGTCGCCTTGACCCGAGGCGACATGACCAATTCAACCCATACGTCCGTCATAAGGTGGAGAGTTTAACATTTTCGTGCCGATGATGAGAGACAGCGGACTTTGCGCCGCAGCTCATCTCGGTATGTCTTGTCTTCAGATTCGTTTCTGTGGATTGTTTTGAGACTGGTCGAGGTGAACGTTATGAAAATGAAAACAATAATCGTTTTGGCATTTGCGGTCGGTTGCGGCCTGATTGCCATGATGGGTGTCCAGCAGATGATTTCTCAGCAAGCCGGTAACGNGGATGTGCCAGTCAAAGTACTGGTCGCGACGGCGGATATTCCTCCAGGGGTATTGCTGAATGAAAACANCAGCGCATTCGAAGACTACCCCTCGTCTGCGGTTCCTGCTGATGCAGTACGAAATAAAGAAGATTACCTCGGCTGTGGCTTGAAAGTTCCCGTTGATAAAGGTGATATTATTCGCATGGTGAAACTGGGAACCAGAGGTGAAATTGCAGCTTCTGCCAGTATCCCTAAAGGTATGCGAACCTTCTCATTCAAAGTTGATGACACAAAAACTCATAGCGGCTTGTTACAACCAGGTGACCGCGTTGATCTTATACTGACATTCGAATACCGCTCAAACCAAGGTGACATCGTCACAAGAACGGACACTCTTCTAGAGTATATCGAAGTTTTTGCCTCTGATGAATTCCGTAATTTGGAAGTTGGAGAATCACGAGAGATCAAAGCGAAAAATCTTACACTTCTGGTCACACCCGATCAGGCAAATATATTGCAATTAGCAAATACAAAAGGGGAACTCTCTCCCATTATGCGAAACAAGGAAGATAAAGAGCTGGCACACGCCGGAGCAGTTGACGAAAGTCTGCTCATGCTACTGGCTAGTGGAAAAGTTCAAGAAATAGAAGAGGAAGAAGTGTTGGAACAACCAGAATTACCACCAGTGGAAACACCTGTGGTTGTCATCGAGCAAGCACCAGAAGTTGCGATTAGCGAACCGATCAAACAAGAACCAATAATTCAACCTCCTACGTGGACTCTAACAATTTACTCGGGGAAAGACGTTATTTCACACGACTTCCTTCTAGAACAATCGCAGAGTTCAAGTGAAGATCAAGAAGCAAAACTACCGGAAGACAACTCAGTAACCGTTCCCTTGGGAGCATTGCAAGAGGTCATGAATTCTTTCTTGAAACCAGGAAAGCAAAAAGTTGACTCTGAACCGCAGCCTGAAAACTTAAACATCCAGAGTCTTGAAGTAGAAGAAACAGCAATCTGAATCGACAGCAATGTCGTCAATGTAATTTGCTGAAATAAATAACAGTTTGTGTATACCGTGTTGAGAGAAACCATTTCGGGGGCAGGAGCCAATTGAAGAAACAGATTCTTCTTGCAGTCTCCAGTTCCCACACCATCAACACGGCAAGTTAAAAACCAAGATAACCCGCCTTCACAGGCATTAACGGAGTGCAAGGATGCAACCGTTTCGAATGATATTGGCTTTTGCGGTAACCGGAATTATTTTCTGGTCACCCGGAGTCACCCACGCACAGACTAATAATGCCCCCGTTGCTCAAGGGGAAATTTACCATGTCCTTTCGGCTCGTAATGAATTAACTCTCACCGAGAAATTCTCGCGAGTGATCGAACTCGACAATTTCATCGCCCGTGTCGATGGCTTCGATCCGGGAATCCTGACGGTTACTACGATACTAAAAAACCCTAAGCAGGTTCGTATTCAGGCCAACACAGCAGGTGTAACAACATTGGTTTTGGTTGATGAGCATGATAAAACTTATTCGATAGAAGTTTTTGTCGAAGGGGATGTTCGCCATCTCCAGGCTTATATCATTCGATTCTTCCCAGACTCTTCTGTAACAGCTGTCAAAGTGAAAGACAGCGTTGTGCTTCGAGGAGTTGTTGCAGATCCCTCACATATTTCTCAAATTACAGAAATCGCTGAGGAATTCTTCCCGAAAGTCATCAATCAGATGAATTTTGGAGCAGCGACTCAGGTTCGTCTGCAAGTAAAAATCATGGAGGCGCAGCGGTCAAAAATTCGACAACTGGGCTACAACTGGTCGTTATTGACCAACAACGGATACATTTCGAGCAACCCAGGAAGCCTGGCAACACCATTGGGAGTCACACTGAATTCCGGTGGGGGAAACCTTCTTGAGTATGGAGCGAACGGGCTTGCAGATTCTTCTATCAACTTTGGTGTTGTGAGTGGTTCCAGTATTTTTCGAGGATTTTTGGAAGCTCTTAAGCAGGAAGGTTTGCTACGTGTTCTGGTCGAGACATCAATCGTTGCAGACAGTGGTCGACCAGCTTCACTGCTTTCTGGTGGTGAATTTCCAATTTTAGTCCCGCAGGCATTGGGAACACTTTCTGTCGAATGGCGTGAATTCGGTGTCAAATTAGAAGCGGTCCCAATCGTACTTGGGCAAGGTCAGATTCTACTGGAAATTGCACCTGAATTCAGCGAACGCGACTTCGCAAATGCAGCAACATTAAACAACACAATTATCCCTGCGATCACAACTCGGCGAGCCAATACGCAAGTTCGTATGAGAATGGGACAAACCTTGATGATTGGTGGCTTGATCGCCACTCGCTACACCGCCGAAACCTCCAAAATCCCTATACTCGGTGATCTTCCTATTATTGGAGCAGCCTTTAGAAGAGTCCGATATGACGAAAACGAAACGGAACTGATTATTCTGGTCACTCCAGAATATGCCGCTCCGTTAGATCCTAATCAAGTCCCCGAAGGGGGACCGGGCATGTTCAGCGATGTGCCAACGGACCGTGAATTGTTTATGCAAGGGCTGATCGAAGTTCCAAAGTATGGCGGACCAATTCCACCAATGGAAGTCTACTCGAACGGTCCTGTGCACCACTCTGGCCCAGCAATACCTCGGGCACCAGAGAGAATGCCACCTCAAATTCAACACCTTCCGCCACAACCGCAGCCCAATAGCCAGTCCAGATACATTCCCCTGGAAAGTACACAGATACAAAATACACAGAGCAAAAACCTGAACAGTTCAGAAGTGATACCACGTTTGCCTGCACCGGAAAAAGCGAAGGGACTTCAATCGTTGCCTGAACCATTTCCTGTCTTGCCAGTCCCACCGGTCAAGACATCGAATACGCAAATAAATACCGATAATAAAATCGCAACACTTAAGGGCTGGCATCAACAAACGAAAAAGCCGATTCCTCCCCTACCTTCTCTTGGGAAGCCAGTAGGTTCATTGAAAAACAGAACACCTTCAAAATTTAGCTGGGCAGATCAGAAAGACACCGAAGGGGGAGAGCCTCCATCGCTTATTTTACCAATCGATTTTAAGAAAGAAGTCATCACGAAGCCATAAAACGAAGCCACAGGCAAGGGTTGAGAGAATATTCAACACAATAAAAAATATACGAATGCGTGTCAGTTCCTGAGTTTTCATTGTTTCCTGTTTTCAATATCAAAATAAGTCAGAGTCCGTTTCTATGCGAAATATATTTGGAGTCATTACCTTATGAAAAGGGTCGTTCGGCTAGCGGTCGTAGACCCCAATGATGCGACGCGTGCCCACCTGAAAAACCTGATGTTGGGTGTGGATAGCGTCTGGTTGGAAGCGGAATGCGCCCAGTACGAGTTCTTCATGGATGTTGCTCTGCAAACTCAGCCGGACATGGCGATGATCTCTCTGGATGCGAATCAGCAGGGAGCTTTGAGTTTAATTGAAAACTTGAAAAAGAATGTGCCCAGCTGCTCGATCATTGTCGTCAGTAGCTCTCAGGAAGGCAGCCTGATCCTGCAAGCCATGAGATGCGGTGCACAAGAATTTCTAAACTTCCCGCTAAAACTCGAAGACTTTATGTCTGCACTAGATCGTGTACGGCTCGCAGGCCGTAGTGGAAATGATGCAAGTGAAGTTCGGGAATCGCAGGTCATTACAGTCGCAGGAGTCAATGGAGGGGTTGGTTGCACTTCGGTGGCGGTGAATCTTGCCTGTGCATTGGCAAAAAACGAAGACAACACGATTGCGCTACTTGACTTGGATCTCGCACTTGGGGATTCAGACGTCTGGCTAGACATCATTCCTGATTATACGATTCAGGATGTTGCAGAGAATATTACTCGCATCGATTACTCACTGCTCAAACGGTCCTTGACCAAGCACGACAGCGGTTTGTTCCTGCTGCCCCGACCTGTGAATATTGATTCTAATTTCTCGTTAGGCACTGACGAACTTCAGAGAATTATCGCATTACTCAAAGCAACTTTTACGCATCTGATTATTGATATCAGCAAGTCGTACAATGAAATGGAACTGGCTGCCATTGAAGCTTCCGACACAACATTGTTGGTGGCACAACTGGATTTGCCTTGCCTGAGAAACGTCGTTCGACTCATTCAATTCTTTGATCAAGACGAACCCATCGGAGATAAACTGAAAATCGTTCTGAATCGATTTGGCCTGAATGATACACAAATTAGCCTCAATAAGGCCTTGGAGATTATCGGGCGAGAAGTGTTCTGGAAAATCCCAAACGATTTTGCTGCAATGGTTGAGTCACGAAATAATGGCATCCCGCTCATCACTCAGGCTCCTAAAGCAAAAGTGACAAAATCCTACATGGACTTGGCAGCAACACTTTCAGCAGGTAAGTCAGATAACGCACCGGAAGCTCCGGCAAAGAAAAGTTTGTTTAGTTTTCTGGGAAGCGGAAAATGAATTCGACAGGCCACGATCAAATCCTCATCTGGGGAACCGGTGGTCACGCCAAGGTTGTCGCCGATATAATTTCGCAGCAATCTCAGTTTGAAATCGCAGGCTTCCTCGATGACGCTTTCGACTCCGCAGACACAAACCAATTCTTAGGCCACCAGGTGCATGGCTCACGTGAAGCCCTGCCCCGTTTGCAGGATGAAGGCTTGCGTCACATTGCGATTGCTATTGGGAATTGCGAGGCCAGATCCCGAATTCTCCTTGATGTCCAAAAGCAAGGTTGGAATCTCCCGGTACTTATTCATCCTCATACAAGCATTGCATCAGATGTAACCCTTGGACCAGGAATCGTCATTTGCGCAGGCGCAATCATCGGGCCGTCCACAGACATTGCAGCGGGCTGCATTATCAACACAGCTGCTTCGGTTGATCACGATTGCAAAATAGAGCACGGCGTACATATCTGCCCCGGGGCAAGATTGGCAGGGCATATTTCCATCGGCCAAGAGAGCTGGATTGGAATTGGGTCAACAATTATTGAACAAACAAAAATTGGCCAGCACGTCCAACTCGGAGCCGGCTCGGTCGTCCTCAATGATCTCCCCTCAAACTGCAAAGCCTGGGGAGTCCCCGCAAAAATTCAAAGCAAATAGACGGTTCTGATACGAGTATTAATATAAGAGAAACACTGGAGAGAACCTCTTTTAATTCAAATGGAGCACAGATATTCCTGTCTGTTTCGTTTGAGAATGCCTTCATTCAAGGCAGACAAGAATGTCTACCCTCCGTCGGGCAATGTCTTTATGAGATCCCCTTGACTTTTCGATTCCATTTACGCCAAAAAAAAGAGCTGAGTACAATAAGTACTCAGCTCTTGAAAATTTTCTGTTCTGAAATCGAT
>JAESQE010000250.1 GCA_016765335.1 Planctomycetaceae bacterium | reverse complement strand
ACATCGCCGAAGCAGTCGGATCATTTGCGTCTCCACCAACTCCAGCACCAAGTGTCACATCGTAATCGCCTGGAGGGGCACCATCACCTGTGTCGTATGTCGCTAAAGCATAACTACCATCTGCTTCAACAACTCCTCCGACAATAGGGCGTGGATCTTGGCCTGGTGTTTGCCCAGTAGGGGTCAGGGTGAGAGTTGCTGGGCCGTGAGCTGCCCCGTCAAGGGTCACCTTGCCTTTGGCGCTTACCAACCCAAGTTTTCCATCATCGCCAGCTCCACCGCAGCCAATTGTCAGTCCGCACATGAGAAGTACAAACAGGGTGAGTGTATTTTTGACTATTTTCATCGTCGGTCGCTCTCCTCTGAGTTTAATATAAACAATTATTGGTTTGATTGGTTCCTGCTCTGAATTCTATATCCAAGATTAAATCTTGGGATGATAGATTGCCAATCACAGGTTGAAAAGTTGAAATTTTCTCGATTTACGAAACCAAAAGCGTCTGGCACCAATGTGTGGCGTCAGACGCTCGTCATGCAACAGTCAAATCTTAACTACTTCTTATTAAGGAATAATCATACTTCCTTGCAGTGTAATTGAATGTAGTGACATCCAAAGGCTGTTGGATGTCCAGTTTGCACTATGCTGAGTAGATTCACTCATAAACTTGACAGAACCATCAGCAAACAGGAATTGACCACCACCAGTATGGCGACTTGAAGCACCAGGCCAGTTGTTATTCAACCCAAAGCAGGTTAAGTACGTTGGCTGGCACATGAATGGCCCGGCTTTCCACCAGAAGCCAGCAATTGCTCCATCGGGTCGTGTCCAGTTCTTATTAACCATCACATCACTGTTTGTTTGAGGTGCAATGAGAGCAGCTCGGAAAACCGCATTTCCTGAACCATTGGGTCGAAGCACGCCGCCACCGTTTCGAACGTGACCAGCGATACCAGGTTTGGGTTGGAAGCTTTGTGTAGAAACTTCACCAACCATAATGGTGGTCGATGTTCCCTTGGTGATATCACGAATTCTTGTGGCACCACCATTTTGGAATACCCCAGAAACGGGGTGGTTTGCACGGTACCACCAATCCCAGCCAGTTGCACCTGCGTAGTTTGTGTGTGCAACACCATGAGAAAGCCCCGTGTTACTGTTGAATCCCGGATCTGAAGGACATTGCAAAGTTGTGATGTTTTGTGCGACAATTGCTGTGTTATTGGGAAGCAATTGGTACTGCGATGTAGACAAATTCCACATTGGTGCAGAGAAATTGATTCGGTCGTAGAGAGGTGCTTGCTCTAGCATGGGCAGGATCATGGAAATCCAAGAATGGTTTCGTGCAATCCCACCAGCGGTACTTCCTGGTGTGGGAAAATAGGTGAAGACTTGAGTTGGCGGGAAGATGGTGTGTACGTCGTGGTAATTGTGCAGTGCCAGGCCGATTTGTTTCAAGTTGTTTTTGCAGGAAGAACGGCGAGCAGCTTCGCGTGCTTGTTGTACTGCGGGTAGCAGTAATGCGACGAGAATTGCGATGATGGCAATGACCACCAACAATTCAATAAGCGTAAACCCTTTACGCTGGGTGGATTTCTGACGAGAATTCATGTGAATAGCCTCCTGAAAAAGAAGTAGAAATAGTGAGGATCAAGACTTGATCCATAAAGGTATTTGAATATAGCATTGCATTGGCGGGTTTCTCAAGTGTATTTGATGGTGGATTTCAATATTTCTGGAGATAAAATTGAATAAACCGCTAGGCATCAAGTGGGTTTCCCTCAGGTAGGACGTACGTGCATATTAGTTTTTGATTGCATGAATTGTATCTGTTTGTGTAGTATATACGCGATGGGAAAGCCTCGGTTGATAGAAAGGGAACCTCTATTAATTGAATCTCAGAGGTTCTGGAATACAGTCTGGTTATAAAAAACAGTTCCAAAACCCCCTCTAACTCCCCCTTCGTAAGAGGGAGAACCAATTCAGAGAGGTTCCCTTAAAGACTAGTATGGAAGAGTTTTTATCTAAAATTCGCCTAGGATTTCTCCGTCGTTGATTTGTCCCAGGTTGCGGTAGGTGTCGTAGGCGATGTTTTCGCTGAGGAAGTGTACGGAACCGTCTGCCATGAGGAATTGGATTCCTCCGGTGTGTGGGCTGGAGAAGTTGGCGATGTGATTGGTCGTGTTGGGAGTATGTGTCATCGCTGGGGTTGTCATGGGAGTTGTCATCGCGGGTTGCCCAACGTGGCCTAATACCAGCGTGCCTTGTGATTCGGTCATCATCATCATGCCCGCTGGTCGGTTGACATCACGGATTGCTGCGTACCATGTGGAATTCGCATCGACAGCTGCTGCCCCTTGTACGAAATCGTGCTGGGAGCTGCGTTCGCCAACCATCATGCAACTGCTCGTGCCATCGGTTAAGTCGCGTAGTCTTGTGCTACTGTTGCGATAGAATATGCCTTGGCCCATTGGGTTTCCTGGTGCCATTGAGATGCTGCCAAATCCGATGACGCCCACGTAATTTGCAGAGGCCAGTTCGTAAGAGATCGAGGAACCATCCTGGACAGTAAAGACTTGTGGGACAGGGTCTGAAGGGCACAGAAATGCTGTGATGGTATTTCTTCCTAAAGCGATATTCGGAGCATCTTGCGCATTGAGGTCGAAGTCCAGAGAATCGTAAAGCGGAGCATTTTCCAACTGTGGAAGGATCATTGTTCCCCAGGCAAAACTCGGCCCGTTTTGCATGGTTTCCATAGACGCCATGGCTGTGGATGAAATGTTTCGCACGATGTAGCCCGGAGGAAGTACGTTGAATGTGTCGTGATAATTGTGCAGTGCTAAGCCGATCTGTTTCAGGTTGTTTATGCAGCTGGAACGCCGGGCCGCTTCGCGTGCCTGTTGGACAGCGGGAAGCAATAACGCAACCAGGATGGCAATGATTGCGATGACGACAAGAAGTTCGATAAGCGTAAAGCCTCGACGAGACGAGGGTGTCATTGGAGTATTCATTAGAAAAATATGTCCTGCAAGTAAGTAGAAAGTGTGCGCAATCGCCACCGGTACGTATTGTACGGTGGGAGCTTCAGAGAAAAATTATGCAGCACAATTTACTTGCGGAGGGGGTGTCAGCGGGACGTCCTGATGTTGAGGCAGAAGAGTTACTAATTGCAAACTCTCTTTTGAGGCAGGAGGTGCCTGGGGGCTTTGAAGCTTTCCCGGTAGATCGTACGGTTTGGTGAGGACGATCTGTAGCAGGGAATTCTGGCCACAGTTGCAGCTTGCTCGAAGTGAGGGTGGCTGCGTCTTATCTTGGCAGCAACTTTTTTCTCCCTCGATCGGGCAGCTGTTGCTCTTTTTGCAGCAGCAAGACTTATTTGGATTTTTGTGAGAGCAGCACGACTTTTTTTGGGAGCTGCACCTTTGTCCTGACTGGCAGCCACATCGGCAGTCTGGATGGCTGGGTTTCAGGTCAGCAGCCAACAGCCCCACGGTTGTCGCTAAAAACCATAGCAACAGGCAGCTCGAGAAAATTGCTCGGGTTCGGCTATGTCGGGTTTTTAGTGATTGAGACATTACTGAATTTAATAGCTAGATTGGTGGGTAGGAAATGTCAAATTGAGAGGTGTCGAGGGATTTTGTGTCATGCGGTTTTGCAGTTACGCATGACAAGGTTGCACTATTCTGTGCAAATTGCTGGCAGAAAACAACAATAAAACGGACGGATTTTGTTATCTGAGTGTCTCAGGGGGACTGCGCATGCGGATATGCATTGACAGGAGCGAGGTTCTTGGTGAGTTGTAAATGTTATCCTTGGGGGGTGAGAATGATTTCGTCTTGGGAGAAATAGGGGGATCTCCTACAATTCGGACTCTATGTTGTTCGGGGAGCTGGTTTTGGTTCCCTCTCTTATCTGTTCCGACCTCTTAATTTATACACACGGAGTCCAGTCATGGATCGACGCTCCTTTCTTGTTTGCGGTTTGCTTCCTTCTTCTTTAGGTCTGTTGTTGTCGGCTGTTGGCTGCAAGAACAGGCAGGTGGCTCATGTGCTTGATCGCGATGATCAAGACATGGTAGGTAGTCATGCCGCAGGTGCAGAAACCTGGAAACCACTGATTGATGAATCGGTGGCTAAATTGTTGGGTCGCCAGCAGCGGGTGCTTCAAACGGTTTCTCATCAGGGCGCCGGCGGGTTGCCCATGTCTCGGAAACGCGTTTGCTTTCTGGGAGTCGAAAATAAAAGCGTTGAAGAAATTGGTGATTTCAAAGAACAGATTTACGAGCATGTCGATACGCTGATCAATCACTCGGAAACCTTTTCGATGATCAGCAGACGATTTGTCGAAGCAGGGTTGAGAGAAGCTCACATTTCTCCCAATGATTTGTTTGTACCTTCGAATCAGAGAATGTTCACCACGGTGATGGAACAGATGCAACAGCCCTTTGATTATTTGCTGTTTGCGAAAATCACCTCAGGTACAACCACCAGCAATAAGAATAATTATCAACGGGATTATCTTCTCACGCTGGAGATGGTCAACATGAACGACGGTACCTTTGATAAGGAATCCGCAATGCTCCGCAAGGGCTATCACAAATCTAAACTTGGGATCGCAAAGCATTATTGATATTTTATGTCGTCGGTCCGAGCAAGCAAAATGCGGTTTCGGCATGGTGAAAATATAAGTGAAATTATTGGTGAGTCCCATGCCGGAACTTCGTAAAGACTTGTTCCGGCCTACGGAGAATAAGTCTTTCATACGAGCTGAGTCCATGATTTGTGAAATCGAAAAAACTCAGAAAGCTTCGAGTTATCTTTCGATACTGCTTTTGCTGTGCCTGGTCTGTTCGGTCGGATGTGGTGCCTCTCATGCGGATCGGGCGGTATCGATTCGTAATGCTTATTATGCTGGTCGGTTGGATGCTGCGATTGCTCATACGGAATTGAAGGGCAAAGAGCACGATGCAGATGTCGTGAAGCTCAATCGAGCCATGGTTTATTTGGCGGCAGGAGAGCCGGCAGCTTCAGAGCAGTTGCTACGAGAGATTCGTGATCGCTTTGATCATCACGAGGACAAGACATTGATCCAGAAAGCAGCAGCTCTGGCGACAGATGATCGAAAACTTCCTTACGCAGGGGAGGAGTACGAGAAAATACTGATTCGGACAATGCTTGCCATTTCAAATATGATGTACGATGGCGGCGATGTGAATGCGTATGCATTGCAAGTTACAGCCAAGCAGCAGGAGTTGTTGCATTCGCTGCAAGAGAAAAGCAAAGAGAATGAATTGCAGGTTGATCTGGGGATTCTTAACAGGCAGATGGCTGTCGGGTCTTATTTTCGAGCTGCTATTCTGGAAACTTCTCCATTGGATTACGACGATGTTCAGCGATGTCGTGTGCAGGTTGCCAGTTGGCAACCTGATTTTCGAGACGCGAAAATTGACTTGGCGAGAGCTGAAACCGGTCGGCATTCTCCGGCCGGGCATGGCGTGGTTTATGTGATAACGCTGGTCGGAAAAGGCCCCTTCAAAGAGGAAGCTGTTGAATTACCAACGACTGTTTCGTTATTGATTGCGGATCGAATTTTATCTGCTGTGGGAAAGTATGAACTCCCGCCCAATATTGCACCGGTAAAGGTTCCCGTTGTCGTGCGATCACATCAAAGGATTGAATCGGTTGCAGTTTCTGAACAGGGGAAAGTGCTAGGCTCCACAACGACTTTGATGGATATTTCCTCGTTGGCGGTTGAGCAAAATCGATTACAAAGAAACGAAGTGATTGCCCGAGCAGTGGCCAGGCGGATCACTAAAAAAGGAGCTGTTTACGCTGCCAAAAGTGGCCTGGCAGTTCAGAATTCTCCCGAGATTGATCTGCTGTTAACTGTTGCAGGAGTCGCCTGGGAATTTAGCGAGCGAGCAGACACGCGATGTTGGAGCCTGCTTCCGGATCGCATTCAGGTACTTCGGCTTGAGCTTCCTGTTGGTCAGCATCAGTTGGATTTGTCGGCTCACATGCGAAACGGCAGACTCGGCAATGCATCACCCGTTTCGGTGGATGTGCAAGATGGGAAAACCACTTTTGTGCTTGGGGTACTTCCAGAGGATCGAGTTATTGGCAAGGTTCTGACGAAAATCTATCGATGAATAGAAGCGTTTGGTTGTAGCGAATCTCTAGAAATTGGATTCCAGAGATTTTGAAGACAGCTTGATGACAATAAGATAGGTTAAAAACCCCCTCTAACTCCCCCTTCGTAAGGGGGAGAACCAATTTGTAGAGGTTCCCAGTAGGCGTTAGGCATTAGGGTGAAG
>JAESQE010000005.1 GCA_016765335.1 Planctomycetaceae bacterium | reverse complement strand
TTTTCTCAATCATTGTTTCTTCTTTTCTTTCTTTGTGTCTTAGTGCCTTGGTGTTAAAAAACAGGAACCACTAAGACTCAAAGACACGAAGAAAATTAGCACAATCTGGTTCCGCAGTCGCGTCACCACCCTCCAGGGTTTCGCTAAAAAGTTCAGAAACTCCTGCTCGCCGGATGAGTTTTTCAGGATCGACTAATTGAGCTTGGTATTACTTTCCAGGATGGCTTGGAATATCCCTTCCCAAGTGTGCTGCTTGGCGACAACTTGTACTGGCAGGCCAGCTTGCTGGGCAGCTTGTGCTGTGACAGGGCTGATCGCTGCAATTTTGAGGCTTGTTCCCAGATAATCCCGGGCTTCTTCGGGTATCAATCTGGCAAATGCACGGGCGATTGCAGGGCTACTCAGGCCAATCCAGTCCATTTCTCCATGCTTCAACCAATGAGCAGCTTGCAAGGGAAGTTGCTCGACGTCGTGATGCTCGTAGGCAACCACTTGGTGTAATGTCAGGCTTGCAGCTTTCAATTCTTCTTCGAGAACACTTCGGCCACGACTTGCACGGGGCCACAGTAGTTTGCCTGTTGGTTGGAGCTTGATTAATTCCTGAGCAAGAGCTTCGGAGCGGTGTTCTGAAGGAACCAGGTCTGCATTGAGCTGATATTCCTTGAGGACTTGGGCGGTGGCGTCTCCGATGCAAGCCAGTTTGCAGTTTCCTAAAACTCTTAGGTCTTTGCCTGTGCGCCAGATGTGTTTAAGTAGTCCGTGAACTCCGTTGGCGGAGGTGAATAGAATCCACTCGTATTGATCGATGTTGTTGATTGCAGTTTCTAGTTCGTCGTTCTTTTCTGGAATTTTGATATCAATCAATGGGATCGGTACGGGATCTGCCCCGAGTTGAAGTGCTCTTTGAATTTGTGGTTCAGCCTGATCAATTGGACGTGTGATGCCGATTCGTAGGCCAAATAAGGGCTTGTTTTCAAACCATTTGATTTGCTCTCTTTGGTTTACGCAATTGCCAATGATGATCAGCGAGGGAGGATGCAAGCCGGCTTCAAGAACTCGTTGGGGCAGTTTGTCGATTCTATCGGTGACAACTTTTTGTGCAGGAGTCGAGGCTTTTGTGATTACTGCGCCCATTGTTTCGGAAGGCATGCCAGCTGTCATCAACGCATTCACAATTTCCTGGCAGCGGTGCAGTCCCATGTAGAACACGAGTGTCCCCGGGAATTTTGCCAACACATTGTAATCTAATGCGGTCTCTGGTTTGGTTGGGTCTTCGTGGCCCGCAATGAGACAGACAGCAGAGGCGTGATCTCGATGCGTCAGCGAGAATCCTGCGTATTCAGCCGCTGCGGTTGCAGCTGTGATTCCTGGGATGACTTCGAATTCGATGCCGGCGTTTGCCAACGCAGCAGCTTCTTCACTGCCTCGCCCAAAAATGAAAGGGTCACCCCCTTTGAGCCTCACGACCGTTTTTCCCAGGCGGGCCTGTTCAACCAAGCGTTCGTTGATCTGTTCTTGATGCAGTACCCGTTTTCCGGCTTCGTTTGCTCTACCTGTGCGTTCTGCTTCCGCTTTGGTATGTCTGAGGATCAAAGGATTGACCAAGCCGTCATACAGGACGAAATCGGCCTGTTGCAGGCATTCGAGGCCCTTGAGAGAAATTAAGCCTGGATCACCAGGACCAGCTCCTACCAAGTAAACTTTTCCCGTGCAATTAGTCATGGAATCTCCTGGAAACCGCAATCAAATCAGACCGCAATAATAATGCATAGAGGTTCCCTATAAAAAGTAGTTCCCCCTCCCCCTTTAGTAGTCCAACCGAGCGAACAGGTCAACCGGGACGTCCCTGGAATCCCCATCGCCAAGTGCACAACGGGATTCTGTTTGTGCTGCGGACCGGAATCCCCTGGGAAGATTTGTCAGAAGAATTTGGAAAATTCAAAACCGTTTACAACCGGTTCTGTCGCTGGGTGAAGTCGGGCCATTGGCAAAAAAACTTTAGGGCATTGGTTGATCATTTGCTTAAGCAGGGGGATTGATTTTGAGCTATGGTGCGTTGATGGCACCGTCATTCGATCCCATCGTGTTGCATCGGGTGCTCTCAAAGGGGAATTGAGTTCGGAAGAAAACGCTGAAAAACAGGCCTTGGAGCGTTCGCGAGGTGGCTATTCAACCAAGCTTCATTTACTGACCGATGGTCAAGGAATTCCGCTGGCTGTGACCGCCACACCCGGGCAGAGAAACGAAGCTCCTGATATTGAAAATGTGATTCCAACGCGTTCGAATGAAACCAGAGATGAGACATTTGATACAATCAAATACAAAAAGCGAAACATCATCGAGCGAGAAGATGCTTACAGCAGGACAGGTAATTACGATGTCGATTCAATGCTGGGAAAAAAAGAACAGACGGCAGCAAGAATTGCCTTGATCCTGCATCTGGCAAAACGTGCCGAATTGTTCCTGCAGCATCATGAGGAATCGTTTATCGCTGCTGAGACGATGTCAGAAGCGAGGGCGATAGGCAGGTGCTATCGGTCCCTCAGTGGGCATCGTCCCAGGCTCTCAGGAAAACGATGGTTCCTTCAGGGGATTCCAACGCTGGCATGGCGAAGCCTCAGCCCAGATATTTTTTCCCAAAAGTTTTTGAAAAAACGGGGTTGTTGCTTCCCACTTTAATGATGAGGGTAAGGGGGTATCTCAATCTCTGGAGATAAAAACACTGGAGACCACATCATCGTCAGGTTTTTTTGTGTGCAAAAAAAGTAATAGGGGGATAACGTGGCTCTACGCTACTCAATGCTGTCCTGTTCTATTTGATACGCCTTATCGCGGTTCGTGGAAAGTTATTTGTTAATCGAATAAGATAGCCAGTCAACAAAAACACCGTTCTGAACGCCGGGTTACTTTGGAATAGATATCTGCTTAAACAGTCTAAGAATCAATATGAATATCGATCAACTTGAACAGAACGTGCAGTCACTGGTTGCAAATCTTAATGAAGAGACTTTCGTTTACGATTTATTGCGTGCTTATGAATTGCCCAAGGCTTCGATTACTCGGTTACAGAAGGGGGATTACAACCTGGCGAAGAAGCCGGGGGAAATCCTTTGGAAGAAGCAGCTCTTTTTTAAGCAGGCAACCGAATCGGAAGGGGATTTGCACGTTCTGATTGATAACCTCAAAAATGGTTCTTCGTGGTTTATGGTACTTAATGTAATTTTAGCCGATGAGTTTGTATTTGCTTTCGTGGAGGGCNAACAGTTTCANGCGGAAGTATTCTCTGTCTCGGTAGCCGTAGGCTTGACGTTACATCGTTTTGTTTTTGTTGTTGGTGCCTTCCAGCGGGCCGGTTGATATCGGATAGTCATACCAGTTCAACAACCCGGTGCGAGCCTTACGCACCGTCTTAGCAAATTGTTGTAACATTTTAATCCCGCTCGACTCTGCACGAGAACACCAGGATTCCAAAAAACGTTCTGCCTGTTTTTTGCTGGACTGCTTCCACAATTGCCGTAACTCTTCTTTGATACCAAACTCAATTAATACTTGCGAGAAGCTCTCGCTCGTGGTCTTGTACTGACAAGGACTTAGGGGATGTTCAACGCGCAGACAAATATGCGAATGCGTATCAGATAGTAAGCGGTCGCCAGCGGCTTGTTGAGTTCCAGTGCCTTGTTCAATCGTTTCTGTTCATCCTTTTCGTCCTTGAGATTTTCAGGATTCTTCAGCAGCAACCAGCGAGTCCCTTTCAAAATGTTTTCATGAAGTTGATCGGTGGCTTCGTGGAAAAGAGCACATCGTAATTTGCTCAATTTGTCGTTAAACAGTTTGATGACATGAAAATGATCGAACACAATGGCCGCCTCGGGCAGGTTCTTAACCACGGCAGAAAAGAAGGCGGGAGACATGTCGATGGCGACTGCTTCCACTTTGGCTCGTGAAGACTTGAGTCTACGCCAGAAGGGTTATAATGCATCTGCCCCCTTGCCGTTGCCAACGTGCAGGACCGCTCCGGTTTGTAAATTGATCACGATTGTCAAGTAGCGATGACCACTGCCAATACAAATTTCATCGATCGCAATCATTCGAACATCTTTCAAGCGAGGCTTCTGGAAATGACGCTTCAGGTATTCCTTTTCGATGTTGCGAATCATCCATTCACTCACGCCCAGATGTCGTGCCAAGTCGCAGATGGTCATGCATTTTCGCATCTCAACAACATAGCGAGCGAAGGAACGTGTATGCTGTTTTCGTGTTTCTGCAAACGGCAAATGAGCGTGCTTGATGCCTGGACAATGTTTGCATTTAACCCTGGGCACCTGCACTTGCATTAGCACCGGTTTGTGACCGATGGGCGGTGCGGCCAATTGTTTTTGTGTCCAGCCTCTGGCGACCAGTTCTTTGTTTTGACATTGCGGACAACAGATGGCATTTCGTTTCATTTTGATGGCGAGGACAAGATGGTGATCTTGATCAAAGACTTGTTGTTGTTCAAAGTGTTGGATGTTCGAGACGCCAAGAATTTGATATATTAGATTGCGAGGCATGCTGGTGATCGCCTTTAAGGTGGTGTGAAAAACATCAGCATGTCCTCATTTTCTACAAAATCAACCCAAGTACTAAAAAACACGTTGAACCAAAAAAAGCAACAACAAACCCTAAGAAAACAACATCATAAATCCAAGTGGTGAAGTTCCCCATGAATTGTCAGTGTTACTTTGGTATAATCAAAACGTACTAATTGTTACACCGTTTGGACTTACTATCATCTGTTTATTGGGGATTCAGTTGATGGTCGGTGGAGTTTACAATGCGGATGTGATTCTTTTCCGATAGTATTGTAGCATCACGTTGAATTAACGAGTGAGAAGAAATAAAATTCTGAGAAGTATGCTATTGTTAT
>JAESQE010000249.1 GCA_016765335.1 Planctomycetaceae bacterium | reverse complement strand
ACTTCTCTCTCGCCTGGACAACCTTCGGCCCAGGAAGAAAAACGGAAAGCTGACTTATGTGTAAAAGACAGGATAGCGTACCCTACAAAAATGAAGGGCTGCGGCGAGCAGGAATCCGCCACATTCAGTATCATGAAAAACAATGTTGGCGAGCAAACACGGTCTGCACAGCAGTCATTACGTCGCGTCCCCAATGTTTGATCGGTTGCGAACAATCATGAGACACAACACACCACGCGATGAGCCGAAGCGGCAACGACTACTTCGATTGTATCCGAATCATCTCGACCTAATCGATAGCCGCGAAATCCCTCATGAGTATGCGACCGGCCCCGATCTTTCCTATTTGTGCGAGTCGGCAAAGTTTTACTACGACCTGATTGTTGTATCCTCACCGCATCTCAAGGATAAGCCACGAGCAGGTACTGACGCCGATCGGGAAATGGCGTCGATTGCGAATAACCGCATCATATGGGCCATATGGGGGCTAATCGCACGGTGCGATGATTCTGTGCAATTTGCCATTGATTTATTTCGTAGCAAGGACCGCGATCACCGTGAAGCTGCTGCAAATATATTCTGTGGTTTACGAGAGGCTCAACGGCTACCTGAAATTCTTGATCGCATCCACACAATGCTCGCATCCGAATGCGACCAACTTGTGCTTGATTCACTATTGGGGGCTTTGGGCCAGCTTCGGTCACGGGATTCAATTCCGGTTCTCGCTCGTTATATCCTGGATGAGTCTGTCGATTTAGACACAAGGGACACCGCCGCAACCAGTCTCGGTCAAATCGTACGGAAGCGGTTCGACAAAACTGACACAAATACTGTTGAAGCTGCGTACGAATGGCTGACTACGAACGGACGTGCCGGGCCATAAATCGGGGAACGGTCGTGGGTGGCCCGCTCCCGTGTTTGGTCGCGTCACAGAACCGATCAACTTACCAGCGTTGGACCGGTTCGTAATTCTTNTTTCGCTGCTTGGTACGAACGTTTACGTTCTCGGTTGATTGCCAGTTTGACGTCGACGGATGCGAGACCAACGTGGTCGGAGAAACGTTTAAGCAGTTTCTTTTCCTGTCGGGTAATTTGCCCATCGGCGAGGATGACGTGAGCCAACTGTTCAAGATACGCCACTGCTTGACTTGGATTTTGCGGAGTTGGGATGTTTGTTGATTTGGCGGCTGCCTGTTCAATGAGTTGGTCGACACGGGTGGCCCGGCCACTTTTAGTGGTCGGGGGCCGCCAGGCACAGGATGGATGCGCCATGTGCATCCCATTTTAATTGTGCTTCCAATAAAGGAGGAACGCACATGGCGCGAACATCTTGTTGCTACGCAACCCAACCGCTAAAAGCGGTCGGGCTACCCCGCTCAAGTGCCCATGGGGACACGTACTGTATATAATGCAAGACGCAGCGAAGCCTTGACCAAAAATCGTTAACACAGGTACAACATCCGCCTTGGCTAATCCTCGCGCATAATAAGCTTGCGATAGCAGCTAAATATCAACAGTTTGCAGTCCAAATCGCCGATGAATAAGACTGTATCATTCTAGGCCAGCAAGAAATGCAGGAATAAATCTAACCTATTNTAACTTGATGATTGACATTCGACTCCCTGTCTGGCCAAACTGAGGGTTCAGGTAGCGAGAATGTACGTATCCGAGGATAGTGCAGGACTCCACCTCCTTATTATTTACTCTAAGCTCTCTCACGTACGAATTAATTCGAAATGGCCAAGAAAAAAACAGCAAAGAAGCGGACTAATGGAGCCGCTGTCAAAAAGAAGCCTGCACCTAAAAAGAAATCTCCTAAGCAAAAGAGCATTGAAATTTCAAAAAAGGTCAGAATCAATCGATCTTTTCCGGATGGGCAGCAAGTAATTTTCTCTAATCACTTTGTTGTTCAGCATCACGGGCCTGATCTCTATCTTATGTTCTTTCATACAAGCCCGCCATTATTACTAGGCAGTCCAGAAGAAATTAAAGACCAGGTTAGTAATCTGGAATCAGTAGAGTCGGAATGTGTTGCAAGAGTTGTGGTTTCAAGGGAACGAATGCCGGCAATTATAGCGGCTCTTCAAGAGACCTATGATAAGTACAAAGATAAGCCTTCTAGTATTAACGAGATAGACTTGAATCAGGTGTCTCCGCCAGAAAGCGTTATAAATGGATAACAATAGTACTCAATTTTCCGCAGGCCTTGCATCCGCAGATGAGTATGATCTCCTGGCAGACAGGGCTGCACCTGACGTAGCTGAGATGAAGGTACGCAGTGCCAGGAAATCGAAATACAAACTCCAGGAAATTACGGCAGATGTCTTTTCTCAATTGCTTCTCCAATTTTGCAGTCAGCACGGAGATTTTATTTCGAACCTAAAGCTGCAAAAATTATTATATTATTCGCAGGCGTGGTATTTGGCGTTGCATGAAAAAGAACTGTTTCCTGAGCCAATAGAGGCATGGGCGAATGGGCCCGGCTTACCTGAAATCTACGAGAAATATCGTGAATTTGGGCATAGGCCTATTATCCAGGACTGTATTGAATTATCGGTACCTAAAAAAATCACCAAACATATAGAAGATGTAATGAAGGCTTATGGGCATCTGAGCTCCTATGACCTCGAATGCATATCATGCGAGGAGGAGCCATGGTTAGGAACAAGGAAACGCTCTGGGGGAAATAATGATTCTGTGATTCCTTCTGATCAGATGAAGAATTTCTATAAGCTTCGTATCGATGTCTAAGAAAAGCAAAGATAGAAGTATTCCCCCTGGGAAGAAGTCATCGGGTAGAATACCGTTTCAGGAAAGCACTCAGGATAAGACTCCGCTCATATCGCTTCAATATCTGTAAACAACGGTCAGAAAACGTAGCGCCCGGCGGGCAAAAAGTGTAGCGCTGGTTGCGGGGAGATTCTTGCGAAGGTGGCTGGGGTTCGCAAGAAAGGTGATTCCTTTTCTTACTTCGTCTTGATCGGTTTGCCGCTTGAGCTTTTTGTGCGGCGACGTTTAGCGTCCTGTAATCGGTAACTTTCGCCAACGGTTTCCAGAATATGACAGCGGTGGGTTAAGCGATCCAGAGTGGCTCCGGTAAGACGTTCGCT
>JAESQE010000248.1 GCA_016765335.1 Planctomycetaceae bacterium | reverse complement strand
AACAAAGGTGCGAGCCGATGCAATTTTTGTAGCAAACAGTTCTGGCGTGATCGTAAAATCAGCCAACTGTGGCGGAATCGGGGAATCACTTCCGTAGTTGAGATCGTAACTGATACGCAATCCGGACCAGGCAGGCCCAGCTGTAATCACGGCTTGTTCTTGCTCAATTGTTACGGTTTCGCCAATAACAATTGTTTCTCTTTTTGCAGACTGCGTTACGATATTTGCATCGAGCAGTGCTTCGACATAAGGCAGAGCAGAACCATCGCAACCAGGCAGTTCCGCAGCATCGAGTTGCACCAGACAGTTGTCGATCTGCAAGCCGTTCATCGCAGCCATGAGATGTTCGACCATTTCGACCGAGGCATTCCCTCGTTGCAACTTGGTGCGTCGTTCTTCGGATGCAATATAATCAATGTTTGCTGGAATCTTAGGAGAGCCAGCCAAATCGGTTCTTTGAAATACAATGCCATGATTTTCATCAGCAGGGCAAAATCGCAAAGTGACATCAGCGTTTGTGAACAAGCCAAAGCCGGTCAGCTCGGTGACACGTTCAATCGTTCTTTGACAGCGGCCCGTCATGGTTTACCTCACTTCTTTTTGGTCTCGTGATCGCGAGTCCGCCTACAGTTCTTTATCCACGTTGTGATATAGAAAAAAGACATGTCGATACCAAATGCAGTATCGACACGTCCAAGAGAGAGTTTAGAATTCTCTATTTCAATCGAAGATTACTTCAATGGTGCCCCGGTAGCTGGAGCAGTTGCTGTCTTGGCAACCGGTTGATACCGATCATTCAGGAATTTAAGTACCTGATCTGTGATATCGATCCCCTGGTTATGCCAGACAACTTGCTTGTTCATGTTCGTGATCAGATCCTGTGCACTGTCAGTTTCACTGACTGTGCTTCGATTGAATCGAACAATGACATCGTAGTTGTAGTAATTTGCATAAGTCCCCACAACTTCGATCACTTCCAGATAGATCTCTTTGTAAACCTTTGATTCACTTCGCAGGAATCGCTGCTGTTGAGTTTTTTTGTATGCCTCAAATTGAGTTGCTCCCGTAATCAAATTGGCTTCCAATTGATTAAACTCATCAGAACCTTCAGCGAAGGTACCAGACTTCAGCTGCACCTGCATCGTCTTGAGCTTTTCGGCCATCGCCTTGGCTTGTTCGTCACTGCCTTTTATTTCGTTTCGCAGTGTATCCCGTTTATCTGCGAATTTCTTGTATTCTTTGAACAGATGGGCCATATCAATCAAGCCGATTGATTTCTTGGACTGAGTCTCTGCCGGCGTCTGAGCCTGGACAGTTGCCGAAGTTTGTACCACAGACAGGGCAAGCCCCAAGCAGAAAGTGAACAGAGTAAATCGTTTCACGTTCAAGCACTCCTTTGCTAATCGTCGTTTTATGAGACCCGTTGAATACAAGGTCTTGGTAATTCTTTAGGCCGATTCCAATCGGCTTTTTTAACTCTTTAATAAAGCAGGCTGCAAAGCCCTGCCAAGGTTGCTGTTTCATCATTAACTGATCAAAAAACAGTTGGCAAGACGGGAATGTCGCAGGTTCAGTAAAACGAGTCAAGATGAGTGCTGAATTTTCCAGCAAGGAGCGTTCGGAATTGATCCACGAACTTTTCCACACAGAACCTGCTGCCAATGCCCAACCTTTCCTCAGAAGCCGGAAAGGGGCTAGGCTTCTTGAAACAGCGTTGAATTCCGCTTATTTCAAGGTGATTACTGCGATTTTAGCTTACTGACAGCGTGATTGGTTTTTGCTGTTGCGAGCTTTGATGCACCGCTTCGGTGAATTGCATATATTGCAAGGCCGTTTCAAAACGGTTGAGCGTCACCGGTTTTTCTTCCCGAATTGCAGCAATGAAATCTTCTTCAACTCGCCAATGCCCCTGCTCTTTTTCTGGAATTTCCAGAATCTGCAAAGCATCATCACCAATTCGCCCAGTTAGTACCTGCTCGCCTAGCTTGTACTGAGAATCGAAGTGAACTTTAATTGCCCCCTCCGAACCATAAAGGTGAATCTGCTGACCAGGACCAAACAAAGAAACCCCGCTAATATGATACATCCCGCGAGCACCGCCAGCTATTTGAGTGACCACTTGCATGGAATCCGGGACAGTAACATCTGCCAGTTCAGGCACACTATCAACAGGCCTTTGGGGTTCAAATATATGCGATTGAGAGAAAACTTGCTCAGTTGCAGGAATCCAACGAGAAACCGTCTCGTGAAGAATGCCCATGGTCAGAACATTCAAACCGCTGAGCTGCTGATCTTGGCGAGGGTGCAAATACTTACTGAAATCCCAGAAGGAATTATCTGCTCCCAGAACGACAACTTCTCGTAGTTTTCCAATAAAACCGTGTTCGAGAATCAACTTCAAATAATCGCCATGAACTAAGCCAAAAGGACTAGGCACAACCATGGCTGTCAAATTGGAATGTGCTTGGGAACATTCCAGCATCTGGGTTGCTTCTGCCAGGTTACGAGCCATGCGAGCTTCGGTGAGCACATGTTTGCCAGCTTTCAAAGCTGCACAAGAAATTTCACAATGCAGGTTCGGCCACGTCCCGATCACCACTGCATCGATGCGGTCATCCGCAATCAGATCTTTCCAATCGGAATAGGTCTGGGATATCCCATGTTCCTTGGCGACCTTCTGCGTCGATTCTTCATGCTGATTGCAAACCCCATACAGCTCCACATTCGCAATCTTCTGAAGACCTGGAATATGCCTGGTCAATGTATTCTGACCTGCACCAACAATACCAATACGAATCGAATCTGACACGACTTCTGTAACTCCTGATAATAGCTGTTCGCCCGTGAGCATCTCTATCGTAGCTCAATTTCAAAGCGATTGTGGTACTGGTGTAATGATCCTGCTCTAGGTTTTCAACTTAAAACCAGCCCAAGATAGCCGTTTCTTGGTCATTTCCGGTTCCCTTACCCATTTTCACGATTAAAACAGGAAAATAACGATACGAATTTCCAAACCTGGCTGGTCTACCGCTCAGTCCACCTGCTGGCTGTTGTATGGTTTCTCTCTCCAGAATATAGTAATTGATATGTGTTTATGCACCTCAAATCATCAGATTCTCTGGCGAGGCCAACAAATGACTGCAATCTGTTTTCGATTCCTACTGCTTGCTTTCCTTGCAATGCCTTTGACTGTGCTTGGTGGCGAATTGCCCAAACTGACAAGTCTCAGCAACGCATCCATCAAATATAAAGTGCCTGCCAAGCACTATGTTATTTTGAGACACAACGATATCGAAGCAATCATCGCTGACAACAACGCGATTAACGACGACGTGCTCTCTAACCATCGATCCGGCTACAGCGGCGTTGTTTCACTGAAGCACACCAAGCAGAAACGTAATATTTTTGTGCCCGGAATCGCAGGATTAAACTACGAACACATTCACGATGGCACGACACAAGAACGCAACATCCTGTTTGAACCACGTAATGCTCCGATGGAACTTCGTGTGATTAACGACCGCACGGCAGAACTGTATCAGGCACCGACACAACACTGGGGACTGGAAAGTTGCCTGCGATACGAACTGCTCGACGATGGCGTCATCGAAATGACACTCGAATGCATTCCTCATCGCAAGACATTCAAGAACGATTACATCGGATTATTCTGGGCAAGCTATATCCATCAACCCGAATCGCTCGACATTCATTTTCAAGGAGCTAAGCAGGGAAATCAAACGCAGTGGATTCAAGGTGTCACTCCTTCTCATGGGGTTCTTGCAACACACGTAGGCAGGCACGATGCCCGTGTCTTCAAACACGATCAAGATTTCCCACTCACGTTGGCCTTCAATCGATCTGAATATCAATTTGCATCGCCTTGGTATTACGGAGTCAGCCACGACATGGCGCTTGCGTTTCTATTTCGTGAAAAGGATCAAATCCGCCTGACGCAATCTCCTTCAGGTGGCGGACAAGGCAATCCCGCCTGGGACTTCCAGTTTTTCATTCCCGATTACAAAATCGGTCAGCGATATCAGATGGTCATGCAAGCGATGTATCTTCCGTTTCAGTCATCAAAGCAAATAGAATCTGCAACAAAGACACACCGCCAAGCTCTGCAACTGGAAGACTTTCCTGCGGAACTGGTGCAATTCACGGCTGCCAAAAACAATCCTGTTTTCACAGCCCAAGGCGAAGGGCATTGGGATGTCAAAATTCGCGAACGCGGTTGGATTCTTCGAGATAACAATCAATATCACATGTGGTACACCGGCTACGATGGCACACGAGAAGGACAGAAATTTCTGGGTTACGCAACCTCAAGCGATGGCCTGAAATGGAAGCCGCACCCCAAGAATCCAATTAACACCGAACATTGGATCGAAGATATGATGGTCGTCAAACAGGACGGCACTTTTTATATGTTCGCAGAAGGCGAGCAGGATCAAGCACAATTGCTGACATCAAAAGATGGACTCAAATGGACTCGCCAAGGAACGTTGGACATCCGCAAAGTCGATGGCACCCCAATCAAACCCGGCCCACGAGGTACTCCCACTGCCTGGTACGAAAAGGGAATATGGTATCTGTTCTACGAACGATTCGATGCCGGAGTCTGGCTCGCAACTTCCAAAGACATGAAAACCTGGACGAACCTCCAAGACGCCCCGGTTCTGCTCCCAGGGCCAGATTTGGCTGACCGCGATCTGATCGCCATGAATCAAATCGTCAAACACAACGGGCGATATTATGCCTACTACCACGGTGCAGCAAAAATCCCAGACGAAAACAATCAGAATCTCTGGTCAACAAGCATCGCTGTTTCAGACGACCTGATTCATTGGAAAAAATACGACAACAACCCGCTTCAGCCCAGATCAGAAAACAAATCCAGCGGCATCCTGATCAACACAGGCAAAGGAAAAACCAAATCCTTCCGCCTCTACACAATGCACGGAAAAGTCGACGTACATTTCGGCAAGTAGCAGGTAGGCTGGGTCAAGACCCAGCTCAATAGATGGAACCGGGTAGCACAGACAATCCCGTCCCGGGTTATCCGTATTGCGAAGCAACCCGAGGAATTGACCAAGAAGCTTCCTCTTCAGACCGTAGGCCGGAATAAGCAAAGCGAAGTTCCGGCCTACAGACTTGCCATGGATACATATTCGTTATTGGGGAATCAAAGGATTTGCAGATTTCTGTTTTACCAAGGCAATTTGCGTATGTCGATAAACTCGCCAGATTCAACATGTTCAGGCAGTTCGGAAATCACTTGGGCCAAGCGGGGAGCCAACTGTTCCGGATTGGGCATTTCGGCTGTGTCTTTACGAGATCGAAGCGAATCGAGAGTNGGGAATCGTTCATCTGCAGGAAGATTGCACAACACTTCTTGCATCGCCGTATCGACCAGGCCAGGAGCAATCGCAGTGAAATGAGTTTCCGGGGCTTCCTGAGCATAAAGTAATGTCAACATATTCAAAGCTGCTTTGGATATGGAGTAAGCATTCCAACCGCGGTTGCCATTCACAGCTGCCCCCGAAGAAATGGTCACGATCNGCGGGCACGTAATCGCAGAACCAAGTAGCCAATCCAGAATCGCTTTGTTGGCCCAAAGATTAACGTCCATCACTTGCTGAGATTCTGCAATAGAAACAGACTGCATATCACCAAATCGGCTCAGTATCCCCGCGTTCAATACCACTAAATCACAATGTGTCACTTCATCGAACAGTTTTTCGAGTGCACCGGGAATGCTGCTGAACCGAGAAAGATCACAGGACACGAACTGAAATCGAGCTTGATCTGCAAACGCAACTGGCTCCCGACGGCTGCATCCCAAAACTTCCCAACCTTGTTCTAAATAATGGGCAGCCAACCCAACTCCAATTCCAGAACTGACTCCCGTAATAAACACTCTTCCTGACATTTCTGCTTCCTGTTCTGTTGCTCTGGGGGTTCAGTAATTGTAGGGTAATCGATTCGTGATTGCCTAATGCCGAAACATTGAAGAATAATTCACACTCAAATGCAACGCGGAAACCTGTATCAAATAAGCGGCAAGGCGCTAGCCGCCGGTATGTCAGTTTGAGATGGCCGACACTAAGGTGAGCGTTCTGTCGTAGTTAAAGGTAGTCATTTAGGCAATGGATTTTGAAGCCCGATTGGGCACAAATATAAATGGATAAATTTTATTATACCACGGAGACCCAGAGGACACCGAGTAAAAAAAACAGCAGTTAGACAATCAATAGAACTCAAGAGATTTACGGTTTCGCATTGTAGTGAAACAAAACTACCTGAAATTTCTCTGTGATCTCTGCGTCTCCGTGGTTAATTTTATTTTTTCCTGTTTGATACCGACTACGCTGGGCGAGACACTAGGAAATCAGATTTGAAAATTGTTAAGTCGTCTGCCATTTAACGGTAGATGTAATACTAGGATATTCTACGTAAGTTATACTTTACCAACATGGAATCGGCAAATGCCTGAGTCGAATCTTTTTGAAAACGAATCTGTTCAATTCAGCGAGGGAAAATACCATTTTCCTCGTCCGGAAAATGTTGCGCNTTTGCANATCGGTGCACTCCAGTTGACGTCGCGTTATCTTCTTTCCCCGCTGGCAAAATACACGAATTTGCCGTTTCGTAGAGTGGTTCGCGAATGTGGCGGCTTAGGGCTGGCAACGTGCGATTTGATTAATGCTCGTGCGCTGTTGGCGGGCAGTCGAAAATCGCTGGCTTTGATTCGAACTTGCGAGCAAGACTCTCCGTTTGCAGCTCAGATATTTGGAAGCGAACCGCAATACATGCACGATGCGGCTCAGTTGCTCGAATCACTGCCGGGGATCGATGCGATTGATATCAACATGGGTTGCCCGGTCGATCATGTGACAAACAATGGAGCTGGGGCAAAGATGATGTGCACTCCGGCTGATACAANCAATTTAGTACAAACCGTTGTTAATGCAGTCTCTTTACCCGTGACAGTAAAAATGCGACTCGGTTGGGATGAATCGCGTTTGACAGCTCCCAGGTTTGCTCGTGAATTCGAACAAATTGGCGTCAAAGCGGTTGCGATTCATGGTCGAACTCGAGAACAAGGCTTTGGTGGTTCGGTCGATTTAAGTGGCATCCGTAAAGTGGTCGANGCTGTCGATAAAATCCCTGTGATTGGAAATGGAGATATCCGTTCGATTCCCGATGCAGCTCGCATGTTGCAACGGACCGGCTGCCATGGCATTAGTATTGGGCGGGGAGCGCTGGCGAATCCTTGGATTTTCCGCCAACTGACCGAGTGNGAACAAACCGGATCTTTTGNACCTCCGGGCAACTTCGAACAGCGATTGGAACTGTTGGTGCAACAATTCCAATATCATGCAGAACTGGATAACCCACGTCACGCATTAATTGCATATCGCAGAACCGTGCACTGGTTTCTCAAAGCGATGCGAGTAGGCACCAAACTACGAGACAGTGTCCAGCACACAACAACAGAAGCTGAATTTTACTCAGCAATTGACGCCATCCGAAAAGCGGGCCCCATCGAAGGCACACGCACCGGAATTCTCCCAGAACTCCAAGTCCCCGTCCCAGCAGGCCCGGTCGAANGATGGTAATACGCATTCGCGATTTGTTCGCGAATTGCCCGTTTCCTATGTCCTTGCCAGTACAAGCGACGACGCAGCGCAGGTTTTAATTGAGTTTTGTATAAACCGGATAGCGACATAGCGACTGTCTTGGAGATCAAGTGTTAATTGTGTTTTCGTTCCATTTTTTTCCTTCTTTGATCATGACGTTAACGATCGTTAATAGTTTTCGCATCGCTGCAATCAGAGCAACCATTTTGGGCTTGCCGCTTGCGACGAGTCGGTCGTAAAAAACTTTGATTTTCGGATTGTATTTCTTCGCAACAATAATCGGCATGTAAAGGCCGTTGCGAATATCAACTCGTCCGCCGCCGATGGTGCGTTTTCCTCGCAGGGTTCCGCTGTCACGATTCGTGGGAGCAACACCAACCAGCCTAGCGATTTGCTGGCGATTGAGGCTGCCCAGTTCTGGTAGCTCAGCCACCAACATCGCAGCGGTCGCCGGCCCAAAGCCTGGCACCGATTGAATAATGTTTGCTTTTTTCTGCGATTGTTCATCTGCTTTGATGAGTTCTTTTTGTTTTTGTTCGATTGTCTTCAGCTGCTTTTCGTGGAATCGAATAGACTGTTGGATCATCTTACAAATTTCCCGATCAGCCGCGGAGGCCAGGTGGTTCTTTTCCTGGACAATCTGCTTACTCAGTTGTCGTCTTCGCGAGGTGAGATCACGCATTTTCTGCTGAGCCTGTGACAAAGGCAAGGTGATCCGCGGCTCCATCACTTGTGCGAATTGCGCAATAATACGAGCATCGATTTGATCCGTTTTGGCGAGTTGATTTTTGGCCCGGGCGAAGTCTCGAATCTGCCTGGGGTTAACGACTGCGAGTTCAAATTGGTGCTTGTGCAAACAGGCGACCAATTCTCGTTCGAGTCCTCCAGTGGCTTCCATACAAATCAGTTGAGGTTTCGCTTTTTGAAGTTCTTTGAGAAACAGTTTGATTCCGCTGGGAGAGTATTCAAAAGTTGTTCCTTGAGAAAGATGTGAGAAAGCGACATCAAATTTCTTTTTTGCGATATCGATTCCGACGAAGATTTTGTTATGCTGTTGCATGCTGAATCCCTACCTTGTTAATACGAGCTGGTATGTTGGTACCGCTCCGGCGACTGTACGGGCTGAGGCATAAAAAGCGAGTGACGATCAGGCTACCTCACGGTCTTCACGACCAAGGGTCTGACGATCTGCCACTCGCGCACCTTGACACCGGTCTTGCAAGACCGGTGTCAAGGTCTTTGTTTTCTAATAAAAACAAAGAAGAAAAGACAGTCCAAGTAAGATACAAGGGTCTGCTGTGCAGACCACGCCTGTAAGATAACAGAGCTATAACGGCAATGAACTCATAACGTGATATCATAATCGGTCCGCACAGCAGACTCTACTCGTCGAACTAATGTTAAATGTCAGCTGTCTCACTCGAATTCAAAATCCCAATAAGGTACAAGTGAAAGCTGGCAGATATTTTTTACCACAGAGACGCAGAGAACACCGAGTAAAAAAAGAAGCTGGAAAACGATCCTACGTAATAACCCAAAAGTGATACTGTCTCATTCTGCGATGCATGAAAAATCGTCTAAATTTTTCTCCATGGCCTCTGTGCCTCCGTGG
>JAESQE010000247.1 GCA_016765335.1 Planctomycetaceae bacterium | reverse complement strand
AAGATCGCCATCGTTATCGGTATCAGCCACGCGAGCCATGCCGAATTCCCAGCGGTCCCAGCTATCGGTCGTAAACTGGCTTCTAACTAACATACTGTTGTTTATCGTAAAACCGGTCGTTGTCTCAGTCGCGGTCAACCGTTCGAAATTGTATTCCAGTAGTTTTTCTAACCGATTCGAAGGCGATCCCAATGCTGACCAATCGCCGTTTGACACATGCAGAAATGACATGTCGTTGACAGGAAACAATCCATCAACATCTAAATTTCGGAAGGCAGGTTCGACTGCAATTTCGTCTGGTTCATCCAATAAGTAAAATCCCCATTCTCGATCACTGGACGAGAATGCAATTGCATGTCGATCAAGTTCCCCCCATCCAAACAGTCCTTCAAAGCCTGCTTGAGAATAGGGAGTGACTCCGGCATAGGGTGTGGTTGGCGTTGCAGAATACAAATCTCCAATGCCTGGTCGAGCCGATCTAGGATCAACCGGTAGCTGATACTCAAATCGCCCAGCATAATCCGGCCAGCGACCCGGATTTAACTGGTGAGTATCGATTGTTGCCAAATTGAATAATGCAGTACTGGCTGCTCGTCTTTGTGCTCCTTGATTAGTTATCGATCCAAACTGTAAAGCGATATTATTTAAGTCTGAAAGATAACTGTAGCGTCCAATGCCAATTTCATCCACGGGATGGACTGAAGGCGGTATCGTAATGCCCAAAGGCCCGAACACAGGATCTCCCGAAGTTGCCTTGCCTCCACCTGATAAACGATCCTCGTCGTCGTCATACCCTGGACGACCAGGAGCAGGGAATCGAGCGCCAAAGTTTATTGCAGACAGAGATCCATCGAATCGGGTATACCAAGGATAAGGCGGCTGAGGGGCTGTGATCGTTGTGGGGTTCCCGACATTCGATCGAGCAGAGTTGACTGCAAGATCCAGCAGAGGGGCATCTCCCCAACGTCCCGCGACCACATCGGCATTATCAGCGGTGTCTCCATCTGCAACGCCTATCAGCAAACGTGCCAACTCCATATTCGACATCTCAAGTTGCGAAACAGGTGAAGAAGACAGATCGATTCCGAACATTTTCTGATAAGAATTGGAAAGCAGAGTAGGAACTCCGGCCGGTTGATCAAGCGGACGATAAAATGCACGACTCAGATTAATTTCTCCCATCGAGAGACCATAGTTAGATTGCGAAACATAAGTTCCATTTCCGAACGCATCTCCTCCCACGGCTCCACCTCGATCATGAACCAGCGATGTTGGCTCTCCATACAAGTTCCCAGCTGTGTTTAAATTGAGAAGTCCATCGGCATCCATAATCGTAATGGCAAAAATCGGAACTCTCTTTCTTCCATCAGGTAAGACCTCAATACCGTGGTTTAGATCCAACAGAATGGCTTCTTTGCCATTGATTGATAATCCATCTGCATCAATATCTAAATTAGTATCTGCGTGACCGGTTTCTCCATGTGTCCAAATACCAGCGTGGTAATCGTTGGCACCAGTCCCACCACTGAAACTTGGAAACGGAAAACCAACCGCCGGGCCAGCTGTGCCTGTGAAAGCATGAAACCCGCCCGCACCAACATATCGATTGACAGTCGCAAAGCTTGCTGTCCCCTGCCTTAAACGGACTGCGGAAAGCCTATGAGGCCGTAAAACCCGGTTTAGATAATCCACGTCACCGTAGAGATCAGCCAATGGCCCGCCCGAAGCCCCTTCATTGCGAGGCAAATACTGAGGACGATGGAACGAGGGAATCCAGACGCGACGCAGTCTTTCTACACCTGCTGCGGGGTTGGTATCGATCAACGAAAAATAGCCCAAAAACATNCTGTTGATATCCGGGTAGGTGTAACCTGCATCTGGATCAAAATTGGGCACGTAATTCGGGTGATTGATAGAGCCAAGTGGCGATGAAGGGAAGACACCATTCAAGTTGGCTGCCGGACTGAAATTCATGACAATATCATTGCCATCGAACCCAGCCCCCGTCGAGGGATTAAAAACACTGCCATCGCCGTTGATGTCATCGGCTTTGCCGTCGCCGTTGTAATCGAGTGCAAAGTTTGACGANCCTGGGTCTGGAATACCATCCCCATTCGCATCCTGAAACACAACGTTAATCCCAGTTCCCGTATAAGGCTGCAAATTATCCGGTCGTAAATCCGGACCGAAGCTGCCGAGCATGTTGGGGATCAGAGCATATTTACGACCGTATAGCCCAGAGTTTTTCAAATCGTCGGTAGGGCCAATGAGAATTTGTTGCATCGCAAAATCGAAATAATCACTTTCGGTAATTTCGCGAGTGGAAACCGCAAACATGGTCGCACTGTTTCGTTCTGCTGATACAAACGCGAAAAAGAACATCCCTAAAAAGGCGAGCATGCCGGTCATCGCAATCACGATAATCAACACCGCTCCGCCATCACGTGAAGCGGTGTTACTATCTGCCTGCAAGTTCCATAAGAACCTGTTCCCCGATCGCGGTTTTCGCGTAACGGTTCTGTTTTGCATACCACATTCCAAATTTGTCGATTGATATTTCATAAGTTCACCTGAGACAAGCCCGCCTCGGATTCCAGTTACTTTTATATTTCAAACTCTAGTTAACTATCCGTTCCTTATCGCCTACTACCTGACACCCAACGCCTATTCATCCAGATCCTCATTAAACGAATGCACCATCGTCATCTGCCGCATCTGGTCACTGTTCGGATCACGGAAACGAATAATAATTCGCAACGCCCTGATCGGTTTGCGATTATCAATGACATCCCAATTAATTCCCGTTGTATCAGGGCCTTCCGAGGCTCCCACAATTGCATCTTTGGGCCAAGTTGGCTCTGTTGTTGCGTCTGATAAACCTGTTAGTCCATTTTTAGGACGACAGACGTAGTAAATGGCTCCGTTAAAGTGCAAAGCAGCTGAGATTGGCTTAACTGGGTCGCCTACATTGTATGTTTGAGCCGGTGCCCAAGGAAGAATTGTTGAAATATCTCTGTTCTTCGGCACATAGGGTGCTTGCCCGGTTCCAATAACACCTGCATTGAGTGGACTCAGTTCACCAGGGGTTAAGGAGTGCCAGGTGTCAAAGACATTTACCTGCCCGGCATTTGGCTTGATCGGTCCGTAATTTGTATTTAAATTATTTGCCGGTAAAAAGTCATTCGCATTTGTTGACCCGATATCAACAAATCTATTTGCACGATCATCCCAAATTTCGACATCGAAGCTATGGACGTTATTCATCAGAATGTCAGTTCCACGGCGAGAACCGTCTGCAAACTTATCGAGTCTTCCGGTAGCCAGATAGAAGTTGAGATCGAAATCATTTCGTCCAAAGACATTCCCTGTAATGCTTTGAGGATATTGAAAATTCGTATTCGATGTTTCTTCGTGAGTATATCGACCAAAAAAGTAATCCGTTCCGCCAGAGACAAAATACTCACGAGGACGGCCCGAGGATGAACTGTGCCCAAACCGAAAGTGCGGCACACCCAACGGCCAGTTGCCATCCGCCGAGTTGTTCAAACTACCGTGAAATATTGCTACCTGAAAAGATGGATCATAGGGAGANTTTCCATAATGAGCAGAGTAATCGAAGTCGGAATAAAAATTCCCCGTATACCCGGTAACAGGAGCAGGAGGAGAACTCGCAGCACTACGCATCAGGTCAGTAGGCACCCCTCCAATCAAAACTGCCGGCTGAGACCGTTGCTGGTTATTCGTTTCAAATGGCTGCAAATTATCTGGTGTCGAAGTCGCGTCTCGCAGTAGCAAAGTTCGCCGATAAAGCGTGCCATGCCTTAGAAAATAGGTAACTTCGGCCTGTCCTGAAACCGAAACGCCATCGCGATTCGTTCCGTCATCCCAATCCGGTTGATCACTCCAGAACCGTGGGTCATCATTTACCCCCGAGGGCGTAAGAGAATTGGCTCTGCCATAGTAGTCAACAAGCTGCCCCGGGTAACGGTTGCTTTGCTGGCTTCCCATGACGGTGAATTGCAGCACATCTTCTGTGTCATCTACAGGGTTGTTTTCCGAATAATAAATGTAACCTTGTTGCTGCGAGCCAGCGTGAACACCGTTGTATCTTAAGCCGGGAACCAGCGGGACAATCCCCTGCTGACCATCAAGGGCTCGAAACGACATACGCTTTAAATCGTTATCGATGACAATAAAAGCTGTGCGTGCTCGCTGATCATTTTTTGCCAGCCCGATTTGGGTAGTCATTGCCGTGACTGCCAGGGAAAAGATCTCTGCAAAAAGAGACATGACCAGCAACATCAGACCAATAGAGACCAGCATTTCCACCAGCGTGAATGCTGCCCGATCACTTCGCCCAGCGGTGCTGGCATTCAATGAGATTTCCTTACGCATAATCACTTCCCTCAGTTAGCCCAACTCTTAAACTCACATCTCTTTCGCACGCAAAAAACACCGTGACATTCTTTGGCACGCAAACAACACTGTGGCACGCAAACAACACGGTGTGCAGCAACTGCTTGCTCAATACGCAGTGAACTCAACAACATCCACAACATTATCCGGCACCATTAAATATTTCCCCGTCTTTTCAGGAGATCGATCCAGCAAAATCTTTGCAAAGTCCACGCCCTCAACTGATACCGCTCGAATCTGATACCAGTAACCATTCACAGGATCAAACACCCAACTTCCTTCACGCAACCTGGGCTTTGCTTCAGAATTGCCTGTCCAACGGATCGTGACATCTCCTGGCTGAATACCAACCTGGCCTTTATTAAAATTTTCAACGCTGTAAACCTGCTCGGCCAATGCAGAGAAATCTCGACGAAAAAAGATAACCAAATCTCCCCCCATCGGGCGAACTTTATCGTCAGAGCCGGGCCAGGCAATTTCATTCTGTCCGTTGTTAGGCCCATCGTCTGCCTCTGTTGATGGATCATTATCGCCATCAGAGTTATCGTCATCGACTCCATCATTTCCGTATGTGCCCGCAAATCCTAAATTAGTTAATTGTTTCCGAATCGTAATCAGACAGCTATAACGAAGTTCGAACAATTCCAGACGCACCTCGGAGATCGCGTTGTACAGGCCATTATTTGGTAAGGCTTCAGAGAATGTCACGGTTTGCCCCGCAATTGCACTCACTCTGCTCACATGAGACTGCTTCCCATTGGCATCTACCAGCACAATTCGCCCAATTGATCCTGAATTCAATGAGTCTTCAAACACAACCAGATCGTCAGTATTTCCATCCACCAAAACGACTTCTGTTGCACTATTTCGGGTGACTTCTATCGAAGACAAAAACGGCTTCCAACTGTCATTTGCCCCGAACGTCGAGAAAGCCAACTCTTTCTCGATTCTTGCAATATTGGGATTTGGGTCAGTAAAACGATATCCTGCATTTTTACGATTAGCCGTGAAACGCCAAATATTGCCAGGGTCACCCGCAGCACCATGTAAACCAAAGGGGTCTTTTCCATAAGACTTCGCATCTTGCGAACCACTGTTGTACCATGCGCCAATTGGATCGATCACCGAAACGACATCGAGGTACTGCAACTGAATGGGATCCGTTATCCCATAGCGTCCCCAAGCTTTTGAACGGGGCGTGAATTCTACATTTTGTAGTACTTTTTTTCCTGATATTGGAGATATGGGATAGGAGGCATCGTAATCATCACGAATCAAATTCGGTAACGCCTGGATGATGTCTTCGCATTGAAACTTCAAAAACACTGCGTTTGTTATTTTTGTTGCCTGAATAGAACGTAGCATCGAAATTGGGAACAGCGAGGCGACCGAGACTAAACCAATCCCCATCACCATCAGCGACATCAGAATTTCAATCAGTGTTGCCCCAACGGAACCTGAGTCACCACGCAGTTGCTTCGAAACTGCACCCGGTTTTCTCAATTTACTGAGGCTTGTGATTCGATTCATCGTAATGATCTGCTTCATAACAACCGCTCCAATGCGGTGACCCAACTATTAAAACACGAAAATCGAAAATCGAAAATCGCAGTAAATCCTCTCTCTCGCTACTTAGCCGTTGATCCTTCAATCGCATAACGGAAGATACTGTCTGCAAACTCGTTATTGTCTGAATCAGTCTGATCAATTGGACTGACGTTCACTGAGCCGCTGGCGGGAAAAACAGTGATCACCCGAAACGAACCAATGTGCTCTGGTGCCTCGTTATCTCCATTGTGATCTCGCAAATCCCAAACGGGTACTCCAATGGTTGTTCCACCAGATGCGGTGGGATCGTTTTCAAAAATTGCGTGTGTGTCACGTGTTTCAGCCAATGTGAGGTGCAACAGCCCCTCTGCAACCACAGACCCCATCACCGTTCCCTGTGGCGTGAAAACAATATCGAAACGTGGCACCTCAAAACATCGCCATGTGATACCATTATCAATGACTGTATTATTCACCGCAGAAGGCCAGGTCGGCTCGTTATTCAAATTAGCTGCTGAAGTTCCCGCGTTTTCTGCACGATAGGCCCGTAACCCAGCGATTGAATTACCGACAACCCAATTACCAACAGCGTACAGCTTGCTCGGTCTCCAGCGAGTCACATTCCAGTTGCTGGGCACCTTGCTGCTTTTCAGGTCAATCACAATTCCGTTTGGCAACTCAACAGGATCTTCTCCCGGCATCGCCCCCATAACCATCGAAAGATCAAGTTCGTAGGTGACTGATTTTTCCGCGAAAGTTGCATTTGAGAGAACCCAATTGGCAGATCCCACATAATCTTCGGTCAACCGCATAATAGATTCATTCGTATCCGTCAGAAATCGGTTCGAAGAAACCGTGTACCACTTGCCCGTTTTGGCAGGAATTCGAATTCTGACCCCAGCTTGTATCTGCCCGATACTTTTCATCTCTTTCCAGGAAAGACTCGTTGTCCCCTGGATCACTGCGTATTTAATCCCCTGATCAACCATGCCATCGTTGGAATCGCCATCCAGAACCAAATCGACAAGGTGTAACGATCCCGTTTCAAAACTACCGCCAGCCAGGTTAGCTTGTCCTTCAATGTACATCATCCCCGTGATCTCTCCAGGGAAATTCTCGTTGAGCAAAAACCGCACGCCAACCGGATTCCGGTCTTTGAAAGCGCGAGTTTTCGCTCCCTCAAGCATGGCCTGTACTTGCCGGGAAGCAGAACGAACTCGTTCGCTGCCGATGTTCAGATTGAATGCACCAAGAGTCAATACCGTCAGAATGACGAAAATCGTGATGGCAACTAATAGTTCAACCAGTGTAAAAGCATTGCGGCGTTTCATCGGATTCTCATTCAATTGGCCCATGTTTTAACAATCCAGTCAGGTCTGTTCATTTCTGATTCGTATGTCGCGTTTACAACAGCTCTATTTTTCTTCTGATTTCAAATTCGTCACATTGTCATTCAACGGGCCATCTTCAACATCTACGATAGACGGATCCGGCTGTGCCAAATGCCCAAATCTTGGAGTATCATTTGGTTCCAGCAATCCCAGTTCTAAATCTGGCCCAGTCGAAATAAGCAGAAACGTATGGAATGTTTGAGGCGTGTGAAACGCAGCTTGGATAAAATTCGTATCGCCAGTCAAGTCAAAATTGGCGTCTCCTTCATGGAAATACAGGGACATATCTCCATCATTGTTTAGTCTGGCATATTTAACAATCGTGCCATACATTTTGGCATTCACGTCGTAGGGATCTCTGTTTTTTTCCAAGTCATCCAGTTTGCGTGAAGCAAGCATATTCCAGTAGCGATCCGTTGCAGCGGTACCTGGTCCGTCTGGTCGAATCAGACGAGTCGGCCAACGATAAAACCGCAACGGCTCTCCCCAGGCATCCACAAATTCCATCAGGCCATCGCCATCGGTATCCGCCACTTCCTGAGCAGTGAACTCTCCATCGTCAGCAGTTGTAAATCCAAAAGCGTTTTTCGTAATTGTAAAGTACAGTAACTCTGCACTTTCTGTTTTCAGCGTGTGGTTTGCCTTAATAAACTCCCCACTTGATATCATCTCCCTAAGTTGCTTACCTATAATAGGGTCATCCGAAAAGGTCCTCGAACCGTGCATACCAAATTCTTCTAAATCAGGTCGAGTGACACCATTAAGATCTGCCCAGTTAGCGGGGCCATCACCGTCTTCATCTGGCCCAATATCATATTTCCTATAAAATTCGCCCGGTTCGCCATCTGGTTCCAAAAGATCTTCAAACCGTTACGGGAAGGCTTGCTTCATTCGCAATTTTCGGGCGTAATAATGTTCGAGGTCAGTTCGGGCACCAAACCCACCAAAGGTTTCCTTTTGCGGGAAAGTCCGGTTTGTCTTTTCGGCATCATCGAATTCGGTTCGCTGTTGCTGAAGGATCGTGTTGATTTTCAAAATGGTAACTCGCGTAGCTTTGATCCGAGCATTGGTCATCGTTCTGCCTATAGTGCCGACCAACATCGCTGCCAGGGTAATAATAATACCAATGACGACGAGCATCTCAATCATCGAAAAACCAGCTCGTGAAGTTCGAGTCCCCAGCCAGGCATTCGAATGCCCAGTGACCGAACATCGTTGCAAATCACGTTGCAAATCGCAGTTCTGATTTTTCATCATTCGATTTCG
>JAESQE010000246.1 GCA_016765335.1 Planctomycetaceae bacterium | reverse complement strand
CCCCTCTAACTCCCCCTTTGGATAAGGGGGAGAATGTTTTTAGAGGAACGCATAATTCATATTGCGATACAGAGAAGGTGATTTCCATGAGCAAGTTTATGCAGTCGGTTGCTTTGCCCGATAATCTGCGCAACGAACTTGCTCAGCTCGATTGGCGATTGCGCTGGGTCGATTTTGTCAAAGGGTGTGGCAACCTACTGTTTGTAACTCTGGCAATGGCTGCGATATTTTTGATCGTTGATTTTTTCTTTCCTGTCCCCGGAGTGATTCGTTTTGGTTTTCTGTGCGTGCTAACAGCGACTTTGGCATGGCTGTTTTATCAGTGGCTGTTTATTCCGTTGATGCGTAAACGTCGCTGGGCTGATCTTGCATATTTAATTGATCGCTCGTTTCCTGAATTGCAAGAACGTGTCAGCTCGACGGTTGAACTTTCGATGTTAGATCAGCAATCGCAATTCAGTTCTGAGTTTATGCTCAAGCGATTGCGTCGAGAGACTGACAAACGGCTTTCTCGAATTGATATGTGGGATTGCCTTTCTCTTAACAAAATGGCTGTTGCGTTGGTTGCAGGAATTATTACTGCATTGATTCTATCGACTCCGCTTTTGTTGAATGCGGGAGGCTATTCGCTGCTTTGGCAACGACTGCTTACTCCGTGGGCAAACCTGGACTCCGCAACCAATTTGACTTTTGAAGTCGAGCAAGGAGACCGAACCGTGCCACGAGGTGACGATGTGTTTATCGTCGCTAAGCCCGTTTGGAGATACCGCGAAGGAAAGATCCCGCGAGAAATTAATTTGAGCTGGGACAACGAACGAGGCGACTCGGAATCTCGGGAAATGTCCTACGATCAAAAAAAAGGAGCCTATGTCGGGAAAATCCCGCAGGTACTCACCCCGCTGACTTATGTGCTTTACGGTTCCGGTGCGACATCCCGCAGGTACTCGATTGTTGTGGCTGATCGCCCACGTCTGATTGATGTTCGTCTAACAATCCAGCCGCCTGCCTACACGGCTGTTAAAACAACAATCAACGAAGGAGGCATCGGAACGATTCGGGCGATTCAAGGTTCGAAATTGATCGCCGAGGTGACATTCGAGCACCCGGTTCATAGCCTCCAATGGCGTTGGAGTACAATTCGCGACCAGAACAATCTTCGGTCCTCTGGAACAGAATCTTCCAAAGTGTCTTCATCTGACATCGCAACTTCAACCGAGAGTGAATTCCCGGGAACTTATGTGCAAGGCGTAATTTCTCCTGATGGGCTTTCTGCTCGAATTGAAGCCGTTGCAGATATGTCGGATTCGTTCGTGTTTCGAGCTGTCAGTTTGGATGATCTCGAAAACATCAACGAGCCTGCCAGGATGATCCAGATTATCCCGGATCGCCCGCCACGTATTGATATTTCAGGTGATCGAGATCCTATTAAAGTCCGACCGGATGATGTGATTCCGATTAGTATTTCAGCCGAAGATGATTTTGGAGTCCAGGAGGTTCAAATCGTCATTGAACTTCTTTCAGCTGGATTGAAAGATCCCGAACTCTCTCGATGGAATTCCGAAAAGACCGGGGAAGTAACCAGAGAGGTCTATGATTCTTACGATTTGGATCTGACAGATTTTCAATTGGAAAATGGTGACATTCTGGGGTATCGAGCCGTTGCTCGCGATGGGAGACCGATTCCAGAACCAAATGAAACCTGGACCTCCCGGCGAGTGTTGATGATCAGCAAAGATGCCGCTCCGCTGGCTAGCCAAATTGTTGAAGAATTCTACGACCGGATGCGAAGACAGGTTGATGCGGTTAAAAATGAAATGACACAACAGCGAAGAAGTGTAGAGCAAAAACGCAGAGAACTTGACCCGAAACCGCGTGACCAAGCTGCTAAAATAGTGAAAGAGCAGCGACCAGAATGGTTGCAGAATGAATTGTCACTTTCGTTGAAACTGGAAGAACTGGCGAGGAATCTTCGTCAGCGACCGATCACTAGTGAGTTATCAAAACAAAATGCAGATCCCGCTCGAAAGATTATTGATGAGGCTTCCAAGGAACTCGAAGCGTACAAGGAGTCAAAAAATTCTGATCCGGTTGAGCTGGTCCGCAATCATGAAAAATCGATGCGTGATGCAGAAAAGTTGCTGACTCGACTGCGGAATCAACTAGATGACGCTGAACGCATCGAGCAGGAACTGGTGAAAATCCAGCAGTTGGCTCGAAAGGCTAGAAAATTAGCAAAAGATGCAGCTCAGCTTACTGAGACTGGACAGCAGAAACCGGCTTCGCAGAAGAAAAACAGTTCGAATTCGGAAAAGATGGCTGCCCGGAATACTGATTCGAAACCAGGCGAAAGCACGGACTCAGCGACTGCTGGCAAAGCCCCTGATGTTCCCGAACAACCTGAAACCAGTCCGCTGGAGCAACTTCAGAAGGAACACGCAGCTCTTTCTCAGGACTTGGATAGCCTGCTTAAAAGCCGCCCTGAATTAATGCAGGCTGCCAAGAATTCTCTATTGAGTGAGTTGGCTGAAATTGCAGAACAGGCAGATATCCTTGCACAACAACAGGAATTACTCACCGAAAGTGTTCAGGATAGCCGTCAAAAAGTTCTTGAAGAGCAGAAAGATTTGAGCTTGGCTTTATTGGATGCAGAAGTGATTGCAGAAAAACTGGCTGCCCGATCGGAAAAGAAATCTGCACAGAATGCAGCTCCAGTTTTCGATGCTGCTCCAACTAAAAATGCAGTCCGAGAGCAGAAACAAGCCAATATCAGCCAGGCAAAACAAGCTCTACTAAACGCACAAAAAGCTCTGTCGCGATTTATGGAATCGCAAAAAACAGCCTCCACACTTCCCGCAGATACTCAGCAGGCAGCCAGGCAGCTTTCTGAGAAATCTCAACAGCTCGCGAGTAAAATTGAGGCACAACAGGCTTTAGCAAAAAATGAACCAGGCAATCGACAGCAACTCTCAGAAGAATTGGCTGGCTTAACACAGGCAATTGCAGCTTTAAACATTCCTCCGGGACTGAATAACAGGCAGCAGGATGTGTTGAAGAAAATGGACCGGGCAACTACCGAATTCATAAAGCAAACCAATACAGCAGATGATCGATTGCGAGAATCAGCCAACGTATTGAAAAGCCTGGCAGATCAACTCAAAACGCCATCTGAACGATCTCAAAAAGCAAATACGCAATTGAGTGCACTTAAAAAAGAGGCGGACAATTTAGCCAGGCAGATTCAAGAAAATGCAGACAAAGGTGCTCAGGCAGATCCGGCTGCGGTCAAAGGTTTGGCAAAAAAACAGTTGGCGATGGCGAAGAAACTGATGAGTACCGATTTAGTTGAGCAAGAACTCGAACAGCAACTTGCCCAGACAATGCAAACCGCGATGAAAGCTCTGAATCAATTAGAAGCTGGGCAGGTCAAACAGGCTGCAACTACCGAAAAAGAGTTTGCAGACCAGCTTGATCAACTGAACCAAGCCCTGTTGCAAGCCGACAAAAAAAGAGAGTCTACTGCGAATGAAGCAGAAACCTTAAATACAACTCAGGCTGATCCCTGGGAAAAAGTAAAGCTGCCCACGGAAATCAAGCAAATTCGATTTCCTAAACAACCGGGAACTCCAGCAGAGTTGAAGAAGAATCTTGCTCAGATTACTCAGGCCCAGAAACAGCTTCAGGAAAAAACCGAAAAGGCAATTCAAGATAACTCCAATCCCTTACAAGCCAATGATCAGAAAAGAAACCTTCAACAGCTCAGCAATCAGCAAAAAAAACTGGCCGAACAGACCGCGGGCCTCACAGGAAAAACCGCATTGCTTCCAAGAATGAAAGCCGCCCAGGCACTCCAGCAAGCTTCCCAGGCTCTTCAGCAAGGCGATGCAAAACAGAGTGAGCAACTGCAAAAAGAAGCGGCTTCTCAACTCGAATTGGCTCAGAAACTACTTGAAGCAGAAATCTCCGATCCACAAGCAACTGAAAAATCTTCAACAGACGACTTGGCACAGGCTTTGAACCAGAAGCTCAAAGCGATCGATCAGGAACTGGCGAAATCATTGACCAGAACAGCCAAGCCAACAGAGCCAGGCGATTCCAAGACTGCTAACGATCAAGATAATATCCCCTCGGCAGAGCTGGAAATGGCTCAGACGCTCGAACAGCTTCAACAATCTCAGAAGCTGATTGCGAACCAAACTCGTCAACTGGCACAGCAATCAGAAATACTCCAGCCTGATCGAGAGAAGCTAAATCAAGCGATGAAGCAAGCTGCTGAATCCGCACAGCAAACAAGTCAGAAATTACAAAGCGGACAATTTGATCAAGCCACTTTGCAAGCTCAGCAAGCAACTCAACAATTGCAACAGGCCCAGCAACAAGGCAGCCCAGACGAAAGATCCCAAGCTGCAACAAAACTGCTTGCAGAACAGCAATCTCGTTTAGCAGAACAAATTGCTGAGCTGGCAAAGAACCCGCAAATGGCTCGTATTGCTCGTGAGCAAACTCAGGCGGACTTGAAGCAAAAAACAGATGCCCTGACACAGAAGCTGAATCAAATTGCGAATCATTCCCTGTCTGACCCGATCAATGATAAGCAGACCGGTGAGAAGTCTGAAAACCTCAGTCAGCAATCTGCACAGGCTGCTGGTCAGATGCAGCAAGCGGTCAATCAATCTCAACAAGCAAATCTTGAGCAAGTTGAGAAGCAGTCTCGCAGTGCAGCCAACCAATTGCAGAATTTGGCAAAGTTGTCNGTCCAGACTTCCCGGATGAAGCGAGATACTCTCGTGCCAGAACCGGTTGGCAAAGAGGCGAGCGAAGCTTCTCGAATGCTCGACAAGGCGGAAGAGTTGCTCAAAAAAGCNTTGGAACAATCTCAGCAACAACAGCCTGCACCTAAAGAAGCAACCGATTCCCCAGAGGCTTCCGAGCAAGCCCCCGGTAATAAACCAGGCGAATCATCTGATTCAAAGGATTCGCAATCCTCTCAGGATCAACAAGATTCTTCCGGCAAACCAGAATCAGATTCCGGACAACAGCCCGGTAGTGAATCTTCCGATCAACCCCCTTCAGCGATGGAACAACTCGCCCAGCAACTGGCCAAGGCTGCCCAGGCTCTTGAGCAGGCCCATGATAGTTTGCAGCCATCGCAGCAACAATCTTCTTCTCAGTCGCAACAAGCTCAAAAGCCAGGCGGTCAAGGGAAACCGTCCGAACAAAGTTCAGATTCTGAAACGGGTAATCAGACCGAACTTAGTGGTGATGGAGATGTTACAGGTAATATTCTTCGCTCTGCATTGATGCGAGACTGGGGCGAGCGACAGGGAGAATTAGAAGCAGAACTCACCGATGGACGCAGGCGGCTGATTGATCAGGAGTACGCCCCTTTAATTCGCAGATACTTCGAAGCCCTGGCTCAACCCGAGCCAGCTCAGAAGAGTTCTGCTGACGAAAACTAATTTGGAGTGAATGATCGAACCGCCGATTAATTTTCAAGATGAAATGAAACTGATGTCAAAATATCTGAAGTATATACTGTTCACGATGATGATTCTGGCTCAGCCGTTGTATACAACAACTGCAACTTGCCAGGCTCAGCCCAAGTGGACCGAGAAAGATGTTGATCGGTCGATCTCACAGGCATTGATTTATCTTTCAGGGAAACAGAACCCCGATGGTTCCTGGACGATTGATTCGATTGGGCCGTCCACCGCGGCAACGTCGTTGGCTGTCATGGCATTTCTGGCAGCTGGTCACACACCTGGTCAAGGGCCTTACGGCAATCAGATTGAACGTGGCATTCGCTGGGTTCTCGATCATCAGGAACCAAATGGGATGCTGATTCACAAAACAAGCCACGGACCCATGTATTCGCATGGAGTGAGTGCGTTGATGCTGGCTGAAGTTGTGGGAATGGTTGGTATCAAAGATGCTGATCGTGCCCGTCGTGCATTGGAAAATGCCATTCGGCTTATTCTGGAAGCACAGGCAATTCCCAAAAATGAAAGACACCGTGGCGGCTGGCGTTATCGCCCTTCTGATCGAGACAGCGATTTAAGTGTCACGGGCTGGCAGTTGCTTGCCCTGCGTGCTTCGAAAGATATTGGCTGCGATGTTCCTGCCGAATCGATTGACCTGGCTGTGGAGTATGTCAAAAAATGTGCAACCAAAGATCTAAAAGGTTTTGGATACCAACCAGATAGCGGACCAACACCAACGCGAACAGGTACAGGCATTTTGTGCTTGGAAATTTGCGGTATTCACGAATGTCGAGAATCGATTGGCGGCGCAGATGTCTTGCTCGAAGATCCTCTGGAATTCAAAGACTCCCATTTTTACTACGGCGTTTATTACTGTTCGGTCGGGATGTTTAAATTGGGCGGGAAATATTGGGAACAGACGCGAGATCATCTGTTCCCGATACTTCTTGAAAAGCAGGAAGCTGACGGTAGCTGGCCTTCGGAACATGCTTCTGAAAAAAGGCAGGGCCGAAATTACACAACAAGCATGGCGGTTCTCGCGTTGGCTATTGAATACCGCTATCTGCCTATTTACCAAAGATAAGCCCAATGTGGTAGGTTCTGATTAATGGGCCACTTACAGCGGCAATACGCTTCGCAAGGCATTGCGAGGACGGACTGTCTGATCTATCGGTCGAATCGGATAATTTGAAAAAGTTCGAGTTGCTTTGAACCGAATACAGCTATGCAAGGATTGTTGTTACGTACCTCAAAGAACGTATTGGGGTACGATCATCCTTATTGCAACGGAATTTAGGATTAGAACTCTTTGCTGGTATTTGTGAATACTCAAATTTCACTGCCAACAATAATACAGAGATTCTGATACCTGTTTTGCTATGAATCTCTCAAGAGGATGCTTTCCATGAATCATTTCGATCTAATCGTAATTGGCACCGGACCAGGCGGCGAAGGTGCTGCAATGCAAGCCTGCAAAGAAGGTAAAAAAGTAGGTGTCATCGAACGGTCTAATCAAATCGGTGGTAGTTGTACGCACTTGGGAACCATTCCAAGCAAGGCGCTGCGGCATGCGATTTTTCAGATGACCGAATTGAACATGAGTAGCATGTACAAGGCTGCGGGCGTCAGAATGAGGTTGGAATTCTCTCAGCTTCGTCAAGGTGCATCTGCTGTGATTGCCAAACAGGTTGATATGAGGCAGGGTTTTTATAATCGAAATCGT
>JAESQE010000245.1 GCA_016765335.1 Planctomycetaceae bacterium | reverse complement strand
TGAGGGGCGATGGGAAAACGGGAGGGGATATTCTTCGCTCGGCGTTGATGCGGGATTGGGGGCAGCATCAAGGTGAATTAGAAGCTGAGTTGACCGATGGACGCAGGCGGCTGATTGATCAGGAATACGCCCCTTTAATTCGCAGATACTTCGAAGCCCTGGCTCAACCCGAGCCAGCTCAGAAGAGTTCTGCTGACGAAAACTAATTTGGAGTGAATGATCGAACCGCCGATTAATTTTCAAGATGAAATGAAACTGATGTCAAAATATCTGAAGTATATACTGTTCACGATGATGATTCTGGCTCAGCCGTTGTATACAACAACTGCAACTTGCCAGGCTCAGCCCAAGTGGACCGAGAAAGATGTTGATCGGTCGATCTCACAGGCATTGATTTATCTTTCAGGGAAACAGAACCCCGATGGTTCCTGGACGATTGATTCGATTGGGCCGTCCACCGCGGCAACGTCGTTGGCTGTCATGGCATTTCTGGCAGCTGGTCACACACCTGGTCAAGGGCCTTACGGCAATCAGATTGAACGTGGCATTCGCTGGGTTCTCGATCATCAGGAACCAAATGGGATGCTGATTCACAAAACAAGCCACGGACCCATGTATTCGCATGGAGTGAGTGCGTTGATGCTGGCTGAAGTTGTGGGAATGGTTGGTATCAAAGATGCTGATCGTGCCCGTCGTGCATTGGAAAATGCCATTCGGCTTATTCTGGAAGCACAGGCAATTCCCAAAAATGAAAGACACCGTGGCGGCTGGCGTTATCGCCCTTCTGATCGAGACAGCGATTTAAGTGTCACGGGCTGGCAGTTGCTTGCCCTGCGTGCTTCGAAAGATATTGGCTGCGATGTTCCTGCCGAATCGATTGACCTGGCTGTGGAGTATGTCAAAAAATGTGCAACCAAAGATCTAAAAGGTTTTGGATACCAACCAGATAGCGGACCAACACCAACGCGAACAGGTACAGGCATTTTGTGCTTGGAAATTTGCGGTATTCACGAATGTCGAGAATCGATTGGCGGCGCAGATGTCTTGCTCGAAGATCCTCTGGAATTCAAAGACTCCTATTTTTACTACGGCGTTTATTACTGTTCGGTCGGGATGTTTAAATTGGGCGGGAAATATTGGGAACAGACGCGAGATCATCTGTTCCCGATACTTCTTGAAAAGCAGGAAGCTGACGGTAGCTGGCCTTCGGAACATGCTTCTGAAAAAAGGCAGGGCCGAAATTACACAACAAGCATGGCGGTTCTCGCGTTGGCTATTGAATACCGCTATCTGCCTATTTACCAAAGATAAGCCCAATTTGGTAGGTTCTGATTAATGGGCCACTTACAGCGGCAATACGCTTCGCAAGACATTGCGAGGACGGACTGTCTGATCTATCGGTCGAATCGGATAATTTGAAAAAGTTCGAGTTGCTTTGAACCGAATACAGCTATGCAAGGATTGTTGTTACGTACCTCAAAGAACGTATTGGGGTACGATCATCCTTATTGCAACGGAATTTAGGATTAGAACTCTTTGCTGGTATTTGTGAATACTCAAATTTCACTGCCAACAATAATACAGAGATTCTGATACCTGTTTTGCTATGAATCTCTCAAGAGGATGCTTTCCATGAATCATTTCGATCTAATCGTAATTGGCACCGGACCAGGCGGCGAAGGTGCTGCAATGCAAGCCTGCAAAGAAGGTAAAAAAGTAGGTGTCATCGAACGGTCTAATCAAATCGGTGGTAGTTGTACGCACTTGGGAACCATTCCAAGCAAGGCGCTGCGGCATGCGATTTTTCAGATGACCGAATTGAACATGAGTAGCATGTACAAGGCTGCGGGCGTCAGAATGAGGTTGGAATTCTCTCAGCTTCGTCAAGGTGCATCTGCTGTGATTGCCAAACAGGTTGATATGAGGCAGGGTTTTTATAATCGAAATCGTGTCACGCTAATCAATGGTAACGCCAAGTTTATTAATGAACACACAATTGAAGTCTGCGAAGACAATGGAGGCTGCCAGCAACTCACAGCAGATGCTTTTGTGATTGCAACCGGATCTCGGCCTTTCCGACCAGAGGGTGTCGATTTTACTCACAGGCGAGTCTTCGATAGTGATAACATTTTGGATTTGGAATTCACTCCCTCTTCCATCACGATTTTCGGGGCTGGGGTAATTGGTTGTGAATATGCTTCGATGTTTCGAAATATCGGATGCAAAGTGAACCTGGTCAACGGTCGAGATAAATTGCTGGAGTTTCTGGATGATGAAATTATTGATGCATTAAGCTATCACCTGCGTGATCGCGGTGTTCTCATCAGGCACAACGAAGAGTTTGAACGCATCGAACCAACTGACGACGGAGTGATTCTGCATCTGCAATCTGGAAAAATGTTAAAAACAGATGCTTTGCTGTGGGCAGCTGGTCGCCAGGGCAACAGTAATGATATGGGGTTGGAAGATATCGATATGGCTCCCAATAAACGGGGACATATCGATATCAACGAAGACTTCCAAACCAAGCACCCGCATATCTACGCAGTAGGCGATGTGATCGGGCCGCCCTCGCTGGCAAGTGCAGCTTATGTTCAAGGGCGTTACGCAGCCAGTCATTTGATTGATGGTCATGCGGACCGTGCAATGATTAGTGATATCCCTACTGGAATTTACACCAGCCCGGAAATCAGTTCGATCGGACAAACAGAGCGCGATCTCACCAAGGCTAAAATTCCTTATGAAGTGGGTCATTCGATGTTTAAATCAATCGCCCGAGCACAAATCATTGGGCAAACAGTAGGGATGCTCAAACTGTTGTTTCATCGTGAAACTCTGGAAATTCTGGGCATTCACTGTTTTGGATCCAACGCGACTGAAATTATTCATATTGGTCAGGCGATTATGTCTCAGTCTGGCAGTGCCAACAATTTGAAGTATTTTATGAATACGACGTTCAATTACCCTACCATGGCAGAAGCTTACCGCGTGGCTGCCCTGAACGGATACAATCGACTGTTCTGAAGCATGGTTTTTCGGTACAGTACCATCGATGTGGGTCTGTGGAAGCACCCCGGTAATTGCAGTTTTTTTGTTGACTAATTTTGGAATACGTAGCTATGGCAGCCTTTGAAACAGAAGTGGTTCTTCAAGCGGATGCGGAAGATTTATTCGACTTTCTGATTCAACCGACGAATATCAAATCGATCAGTCCTCCTGAAATGGGGCTAAAATTTCTGGAGGCTCCTGATCGATATTCGCATGAATGTGAAGTCATGTTTGCAGTGCAGACAATGGGACATATTCAGGAAATCACTCACCGTATCACTCACTTCGAATCACCCAATTTATTTGTCGAAGAATTAATTGTCGGACCGTTGAAATTATGGGTTCACTCACATCACTTCACCGTTCTCGAATCGGGAGCAACGCTGGTGAAAGATGTCATTGAATTTCAACCTCCAGGCGGTTTGATCGGCTTAATGATGACAGAATCTCGCATTCTCGATTCTCTGGAAGACGGCTTCTATTATCGNCACCAGCAACTTGAAAAATTATTTCCAANTGATGATTAANACCAATCTCAATTAAAACCTGCGCTGCGCCATCGNCCGTGGCCCTGCACTAGGTTTCATTGGGAAATTATATTGGTTTGGATTAATTAGTTGCGAACACAAACCCACAACTTCAAGCGATTTGCTGCTGGTCGTAAGCTAATGGGTTAAGCATTCTGCATACGCTTTCAAAAACGCGATCAACAGACAGTTCCTGCATACAGCGATGATGTTTTAGCGGGCAGCTTCTTTTTTGACATGGGCCACAATCAACTGCTTGTTGAAGATGTATCGCTTGCGGATAATACGTTTCACTCCAGGGGATGTGAGTTGGGCCGAATAGCGTGGCGACCGGTACGCCAAACGCGGCTGCAAAATGCCTGGGGCCGGAATCAGTCGTTACCATCAATCGGGAATGTTTTACTACAGCTTTAGATAGCCCCACGCTGATGTCTTCTTCTGCTAACGAAATCACTCGTGGGTCATTGACCAGTTTCGTAAATTCTCTTGCTAGTTCTTGCTCAGCTGGGCCACACAACATGACAACGGGAAGTTCAAACTGCGAGATAATTCGCTTGGCCAGTTCCACAAAATGCTCTAACGGCCAAAGCTTGGCTGCACCAAAAGCGCCGCCGGAATTTAAGCAAACATATTCTCCTGCATGTAAGTGAAACTTGGCAGTGAAATCATTCCACTGACCTTCGTCTTCTGCAACGGTATTCAATTCCAATTGCTTACTAATTGCTTCGAACTCACTGGCATTCCAACCGGTAGAATAAGCCGCCAATCGAAGATATTCGTCCAACGCGGGGTTCGGTTCGGTTCGTGATTTTGGTTGCAATTTGTCGGNCAGAAGCCAGCCTCTGCCGTCTCTTTGGAAGCCGATTCTTTTCGGGATTCCCGCCGAACGAGCAACCGCAGCTGTGCGAAGCGAATTGGTCATCAAAATGATTTCATCAAACTGCNGACTTCGCAACTTTCGCACAAACGACCATTTTTGTTTCCACGAGAACTTGCTGCCCGATTCATCAAGAATCATTTCATCCAGCAAGTCGGTTCCTGCCAGCACGTGTTCATTGGGCGGACGATAAATGGCAGTCAGTTCGTCATCGGGAAACTGATCACGCAGATGACGAATCGCAGGCGTCGCCATGATNGCATCGCCAATCCANTTNGGTAACCAAANGGCCTTTTTCATCCGGCCTTCCTTATCAAATCGTCCGGCTTGGTCAAAAGAGAATGAGAAACAGTGACTGCTTCACCACGCATCCGAGCCAGAATCTGAGTCGTTGATACGCCTGGGGTTTCACTTAATGAGAGAACTTCTCCGCCGTAGGCTATAACAACTTCTCGTCCCACGATTTGCTCCGGGGTGTATGTTCCACCCTTAACAAGTACGTCTGGTTGTAATGTTTCGAGTATGGCGTGCGGCGTTTCTTCATCGAAGATGACAACATAATCCACACACTCCAGCGATGCGAGCATCTCAGCTCGTTGATGCTCAGGAAAGATCGGGCGATCAGGAGCTTTGTCAAGTTCTCGCACACTTTGGTCACTGTTGATAGCAACCACCAGACAATCTCCCAACGCAGCTGCCTGCTTGAGGTAACTGACATGCCCGATATGCAATACATCAAAGCAACCATTTGTCAGCACAACTTTTTGTCCCAGATGCTTGCGTGCATCCAAGTGCCTTTTCACCACTTCTGCGGAACAGTTTTTTTGATCACTTCGATCTCGATCAAGTAATAAGTCTTGCACAATTTCATCTCGTGAAAGACAGACAACCCCCACTTGTTCGACTTCTAATCCGCCAGTGATGTTTGCCATTTTTGCCAGGTCTGCATCATTCCAACGTGCAGCTGCCCCCAAGCCGATTGTGGCCAGAACCATGTCACCAGCTCCGGTGATATCGTAAACTTCACGCTGTCTGGTAGGGAAAGCTTCTTGTGTTCCATCTTTGCGAACAACTGCAACGCCGTCTTTGTCGAGTGTTACAAAGATCATATCCAGATCGAGCTGCTCGACCAAACTTGCTCCCGCTGCAAAAGCCTCTTCGTAATTGTTTAATTTTCGATTGGTCGCTTTTCCTGTTTCGGTACGATTGGGCGTCATCGCAGTGGCACCGCGGTAGATGGAATAATCATCTGTCGGTGCAGGATCGACAATCACAGGCACGTTCACATCACGGGCGACTTGAATAACACGCTCTAAAATTTCAGGANTGCACACACCTTTTGCGTAATCAGAAATAAGAACGGCATCATGGTCCGCAATGGATGTGATAATAAGATCGAGCAACTGAGTCGCATACATTTGTTCGAGCGGATGTCTTGATTCCCGATCGATTCGCAACATCTGATGAGGATGGCGGTGTTGGGCATAGCCGATCATGCGTTGCTTAACAGTTGTCGGACGAGTGCGATCCACAAGAACCGCGGAGCAGTCAACGCCGACTGAGTTGAGTTCTGCGAGCATATCTTCGCCATCACGATCATTTCCGACCACGCCAGCCATCGTCACTTCTGCCTGCAAACCGCGAAGCATGTTCGCAACATTGCCTGCTCCTCCAAGACGAAGTTCCTGCTTTTCTTCGCGCAGTAAAATCACCGGCGCTTCCTGAGAAATACGCTCTGCATTGCCCCAAAGGTAACGATCAAGTATCAGATCTCCGAGAACTAAAATTCGAGGAGTACCCAGCGACTGAACCAGATCAATCAGGTGATAAGACATCCGTGTCTCAATTTTTTGAAGTTATTTAAATATGACGTAGATATAAATTATCCGACCAGAGAACGACGACAACGAAAGTTTCTGCTCCAGAAAGTCCGTAGTTCATCGAAAAACAGTTGGATTTCCGGTATCTTCTCTAGCAAAGGCAGTTTCGTCAATCCCGGTTTGGACGGAATAGAGACTGCTTGCTGCCCACAAAGCAAAGACATACGATCGATTTCCCATGAGCAATTTGATGACCAATATCACCTGTAGAGGGTGCAGCCTGCTTTGCGATGACCTGACGGTTCGAATCGAAAACCAGAAGTTAATTGACCACGTTCACGCCTGTCCCTTGGCAAAAAACTGGATTCAGGACTCTTTACAAGTAGTTTCAGCCGAAAAGCAGGAAGATGCACCAGAGAACCTCAGCTTGGCTAAAAAATGGCTCGATAATGCAATTTCTCCCCTGATTTGCGGTCTTCAGGGACTTACACTCGAAGCAGAATCAAAAGTTGTTGAACTTGCCAACCAACGAAATGCCCGGCTTTCCGCTGGAACATCTCCTGATAAATTCACTACCTATCAGCGATATGGCGGAGCGACATGTACACTCGGCGAGGTACATCAACGGGCAGATCTGGTGCTTGTCGGAAACTGCGATTTACTTGCCATCTGGCCACGATTTGCACAGCAATATCTCGCAAAGCCCGGTCGCTTCATCTCGCCTGAACAGCCCAGAGAATTAATTTTCCTGGGTGACGCCAGCCTACTCGATAAGACATCACAGTACAGTCAAATCATTGATATCCCAGGCGACCAACTCGATCAAGCGGTATTGCTGCTGAGGCGAATCATTCAAAAACAGAGCATCAAGCAAGCCGATTCAGAACTCACCAGCCAGCTCGAAAAACTGGCGGATAAACTACTCGCGGCCTGGTATCCGGTGCTGTTTCATGATGACAGCTTAAAACAAAATGGGTTTCTGTGGACCAAGCTCGTCAACGAAGTCAATCAGCTTTCCCGCATGCACAGCTTGAACGTGACAGCTGGTGTTTCCAAAGGAGCAGCCTCCGAAACGATCCTGGCAATGACAGGATTCCCAGATCACATCGCATTTTGTGGTGCAACCCCGGAAGATGATGAAACAGAGATTCTGCACGACAGCCTCCGATACGAAGCCAGCCAGCTCATCCAAAACCAGAACACTGATCTGGTCATTTTTGCAGGCGATCAACTTTCTAAAAAATGGCTCGAAACACTTCAAAATCTTGCACCACCTGCCAAGTTGATCGTGATTCACAGCGGGATCACGAAGCTGCCCCGGTTTAATGTCCCGGTCCTCGAAATCCTGACACAAACCCCAGGCATCCACGAAACAGGCACAGCCCTGCGATGCGACGGCGTCCCACTTCCGCTGCACGCGGTCGCAACATCGCAGCTTCCTACGATCTGTGATGTCATGGCTTCACTTAAGAACTAGGCCTTCAGGCTGTTCAATCAACTCACAGCCCCTAGTAATGCGTTTTGTCAAACTGAGGCAACATTGGCAGCGTTTCATCTTTGGGTATGAACGTCACGATTGGTCGTCCCATTAAATGATCACTGAATTTCTCAAAGATTTTATTCCGAATTTTGGTGGCAGTCACTTCTCCTTCACCTGGAGAGATTAAGACAATGACAGGTATGAATTGATACTCGGCTTCCCATAGCTCTTTTGAATCACCTTTTGCAAGCCACTGAATGCGATACTGCATTTTGGTCGAGGGAAAATTCCCTTTGCTGTCTCGTGGACGCCACGGTTCCCCAGCGAGTTCACGATAATCAAAGTGCAACACATAATCGGCCTCCTCAGCAACTTTAAACCCTTCTTCTTCCAGTTTCTGAGTAAGCAGTTCAGTAATTTCTTTGATCGCTTGCTCTTTTTCCACGTGCTCCACTTGAGCAATTTCAATATCAAGTGAGACCGTTGAACCTGGGCCAATTTTTGCTTGATCAGGCTGATCTATTAAAGCCAATGACTTTCGAATCTCTCCCGGCGAGAATTCAATCAACTGTAGTTGGCGATTGTATCCGTCAGATTCAATGGAAAGCATCCCCTGATTGGTCAAATAGAAGGACCGGTTATTGGCCAATATTTTGTTCTTTTCATCAAGAATTGACTCCAAAAACCAAAGCACTTTTCCTGTTTTGGCATCAATTAGCATGCGTCCCATAATGGAATATGCAGAAGAATCGGCCAACCAGTTCATCGCGTAACCAGCCTTGCCAACAGTATCAGGGTTGGCACCTGGAATTAAATTGGATATCTGGTCTCCGAGATGATGCTCCCATACCAGTTTTCCTGTTTCAATAGAAAAGCCGAAGACTACTGTTTCATCTGAAGTTTCACTTAAGACGGAAATAATTTCCCCGTCCGGAGAAAATCCAAGGCCCTTAATATAGAAAGCATTTCCCCGGCCCGAAGAATCGGGCACATCGATCTCGCCAACAAACTTCCCTTGTTTCCAGTCCAGAACGTAGACATCTTTTCGATCATATGATGCTCCTGCGATGTACCGGTTCCCTGGGCTTCGAATAAAATCGTCGTTGAAATACATCGATTTATCAACAAAGGTTTTTGACGGTTTCAAACTGTCCGATTTTTGAGAGAGATCGTACAGGTTGTATTCACTCATCTTGATATCCGGTTTTTGCCATTGCATGATCAGCAAATGAGTCGGATCAGTGAAATCCATATGACGCAAAGCACCTAAACTCTTGTCAAAGATCAGCTTGTGAGTCATCTCACTTGAATTCAAATCCCAAATTTCAATTTCGCTAGACTTAATACGGTAGGCTGCCAGCAGTTTCGCATCGGGACTAAAGCAGAATTTCGAGGCAAATTGTGGCGTCCCTGTGAATTTCTGAATCCGCTTGCCAGTTGCCAAACTAAACAAGGAAATTTCTTTCATCGTTACTGCACCAGCTCCAATCACAACGGTTTCTCCGTAAGGATCTGGCAAATAGACAGCATCAGAAAGACCCGGCAGATCAATCACAATTTTCTTTGCCATGACCCAGTCAGGCTGTGTAGGCAATGGGTCTGGCTTCACTGTCCAACTGACTTTTGCAGGAGCTTCCCGGACAGATTTTTTGATGTTCGGGTTAACTTGAGCAATATTGGGAATCACGCCTGGAGTCGCAGGCATTGACTCTTCGGGGCTATTCTTGGGAATGGGATTATTCTGTGCTAATCCTGCAGGAGCTACTCCCCCATTTAATTCATGGTATCTTTGCACAAGAGAATCGCTCAATTTGACGGAATCAAAAAATTGCTTTTTGTATTTATCCTGAGGCTTATCTTTGGGGGTAATAAATTCAACAGAATAGAGATATTTTCCAACAGAAAAAATGGCAGAATCAACCACTGCTTTTTCCCCACCAGGAAGAGGTACTTCCATTTTTACAATCAAAGCAGGGACTCCCGAAAAACTGGTCTCTTCCATAGTTCCTAGTTGACGGCTTCCCGGTTTCGCTCTCATCATCTCGGGTATCAGAATTAATTTGATGTCAAATAAAGAAAGTGGCCGCCTGGTGATTGGATGGGTCAATTCTTGATCAAATTCAGCCATGGTTACAGCACACCCAAACAATCGATGTTCGNAGATATCCATCCTCTGATTTACAACACCCTCAGCAACTGGCATCTTTTTTTCTTTGACCTTACCAGTAACCGAAACCGTTAAGTTGCCATCCTGTGTTGTATAGGAAACCCAGTTGACGTTGGACGGGATTAAATTCTGAAGCAATCCTGTTTTGGCAGCAAACACAACAGCAATGAGCACAAGTGTCAAAGCACCGCCAGCAATCCCTGTTGACGCATGACTCCTACCCATCGGCTTCCGTTTTGATCTTTCCATTCTTGGAGAGGGGAGATCTTTCTGAGACTTTTTCTTTCTGCGCTGCCGATCTCGTTCTTCTTCTGCGAGCAGTTCACTCATGTAACCAGCGTCATCTTCAGATTCCTGATGCGTGGGAATGCGGATTGCTGCCCCGCATTCTTTACATTTGATGCGTTTGCCCGCGAGCTGGTCTTTCACCGAATAATCATAAAAACACTCTTCACAGCTGACGTGAATACTCATCAGTATTTTCTGCTTTCAAATCGACGAGACGATATAGTAGAAATAAGTGTCGTAGAGTTTTTCAAATTTCAAAATCAAACCCACCTGTAGACAACCACACACATTACCCATATTTACATGGAGACTCAAGTGCTGAGGAAGATCATATGCAAAAAAGTCGATGTAATTCACAAGCTGACTTTATTTTACCAATTTCAAACACAAAACCGTATAAAATCTCTCTCAGGATGGTATAGGACCGTTCATAGGGGGCTGCTATGATTGTTGCTGCGATCTAAAGACAGGGATCATTATTCAGAGATCAGGACGAAATAAATATGTGNGGCATTATCGGTTACATTGGGCACCGCGAGGCTCANAATATACTTCTGGATGGTTTACATCGTTTGGAGTATCGAGGGTATGACAGTGCNGGAATNGNNGTGATGCAGGATGGAGATCTTACATTACGGAAGAAATCAGGCCGTGTACAGGAATTGAGCCAGCTCGTTGCAGAGCAGCCCGTGGCTGGTCATCTCGGCATCGGGCATACTCGTTGGGCAACACATGGCGAGGTGAACGACGCTAACTCGCATCCTCACTTTGGTGGTCAGCAAGAAATTTGCCTCGTACATAACGGCGTGATCGAAAACTACACAACGATTCGCACTGCCCTGAAAGAAAAAGGATATGAATTTAAATCGACAACCGATTCAGAAGTTGTCGCCCATTTACTGGCTTTCGAGTACAGCCAAATTCTTCAAAAGCCCGACACAAAAGTAACACAACAAACTTGCCTGGATGCAGTGCAGGCCACGTTAGCACAACTCAAAGGAACTTACGGCCTGGCGGTACTGTTTCGGGATTTGCCAGAGACACTGATCGTTGCCAGAGTGGGCAGCCCGCTGGTCATTGGAATTGGTGAGAACGAACATTTTGTCGCCAGCGATGCAGGCCCCTTAGCCGGATACACCAACGAAGTTGTTTACCTTTCAGATAACGAGTTAGCGATTGTCACAGCTGACGAGTTGAAAATCATTCATCGCGATGCAGGCGCAGTCGATCCCCAGATAAAAATCATCGAACATGAAGATGGAACTGCTGAACTGGGCGATTTCGAACATTACATGCTCAAGGAAATCTACGAGCAGCCCCAAGCCATTGAAAATGCTTTGCGAGGGCGTTTCAATCACGATGAAGCAACGGCAGTTTTTGGTGGTTTGAATATGACCGCTCAGCAACTACGTCGAGTCGATCGTATCGTGCTCACAGCTTGTGGCACGAGTTGGCATGCGGGATTGGTTGGAGAATATCTGCTGGAAGAATTCGCTCGCATTCCCACTGAAGTCGAATACGCCAGCGAGCTACGGTATCGCA
>JAESQE010000244.1 GCA_016765335.1 Planctomycetaceae bacterium | reverse complement strand
ACTCCCCCTTCGTAAGGGGGGAGAACCTATTTAATAGAGGTTCCCTTACCTCAATTCCCTAAATTGTCGGGTGGCGCCAGATTTAACGATTCTGATGATTCTGCCTGATCTTCCGGCTGGGCGAGTGTCGAAGTAATCCTGATAGGGGATTCTGCTGATACAGGGAAGGTCTGCTTGGGGGCAAGCTGTATGGTGACAGAACAACACTAAAGGTGTTGTGGGATTTGTCGACCACCGGTACTGGTATTTTTCCCTGTTTTTTGCAGGAGAAATTAATGTCTATCGAAGTATAGACGTCATTTTGCGAATTACCAAAATGGATACCACGGGGAATCGGTGCATTTGATGAAGCGACTCGCAAGAATAGACAAAGCATTTCAGTCCAGGCCGTTCACAGAGAAAATCCGTAGCGGAGTTCATTGCTGCTCTGTATTGATGCTCCTTGGTGCAACTTTTTCATTGAATCTCACGGGTTGTTCTCAGCAGTTTTGGAGAAAACAGGCGGATAAGGATAGTTACCAGGCTTTGAACCAGGTTGAGACCGATCCACGCTGGGTGAACCCGCGTAAAGGACTCACGCCAGATCCACGCAGTCGGTTTTTTGATCCCTACGATCCTGATGAAGAGCCTCTTCCTCCAGATGATCCAGCTGCTGGTGCCTATATGAAAAAGGTGAATGGGATACCCGGCTACAAAAGTTGGCACAAGCTGGGTGAATCATTCAGTATTGAGAACCCGGGCTGGCTCGGTCAATTCGAACTGACCCCGGAAATGGTTGATGGGAATTCGGGTGAATTCAGCGGTTCGTTACCCAAAATTGAAAATTTAACGGTTCGAGATGCTGTCGAACTCAGTTACATTCATGATCGAAGCTATCAAACGGAATTGGAAAATACTTATTTGGATGCGTTAGCTTTAACGCTTCAACGCTTTCGTTTTCAAGTTCGGTATCTAGGCATTGGCGGTGAACCCCGTAGCACTCTGGGCTATACCGACGTCCCTAATGCGAGTGATTCTTTGGGGATGACGAACCGATTTGGTGTCAGTAAGCTATTGCCAACCGGCGGACAATGGGCAGTCGAATTGGCAAATAATACGTTGTGGGTATTTTCGGGGGCCAGTTCTGGGACCAGCTCTGCAAGTGTTTTGTCTTACCGAATCACACAGCCGCTTCTTATGAATGCGGGTCGTAAAATCGCTTTGGAAGATTTAACGCAAGCTGAACGCGAACTGTTGTACTCGGTTCGTTCTTTGTCACGGTTTCGTAAGCAATTATTCGTAAACACCGTTGGAAACGGCTACCTGGGTTTGCTCACACAGATCCAGGGGATACGGAACCAGGAATTTAATATTACACAACTGGAACGCCAGGTTCGTGAACTCAGAGCGTTGGCTTCCAAGCCACCCGGTAAGACAGAGACGGATATAACGATGGAAAACTTGCCTGCCGGGTTGGTTATTCCAGATGAATACGCTCTGAAATTAAAGCACAACCCAGACAGCAAAAAACTGGAGTGGTTTGGCCCCATGGATGCAGAGCAAGCCTTGGCCTTGCCTGGATTGAGTGATGACCCGATGTGGAAGAAACTTGCTAAAGAATTAGTGCAACAATTAAGAAATGAAGCCACCCCTTTAGATGTTGCTCAGCTCGAATCACGATTAGCAACTGCCCGAATTAGTCTTCGATCAGCAGAGCGGCGTTTCAAAGATCAACTCGATCAATTCAAAATCCAGCTCGGTTTGCCGCCAGATTTGGTGTTGACCATTGATGATTCCAGCCTGAATCAATTTCAATTAATTGATGATATCTTACACGATTTGCGGAATCACTCCGATACTTTGGTCGATCAACTGGGGTTAATTGATGATGACGATCCTGACTTGCAACAGATAAAACAAGCCTTGGTGCAGTTGCGGCAGTATTCCGAATCGGTCATCGAGCAAGGCATTCGACTGGTTGAGCAGGACGTGCAAAACGTCGAAGATAATTTGGAGCGACGGTTGACAGGGATTAGTACCGAGCANGAAAAAGAACAGATCATAAAAACAATCAACAGTGATGAAGAAAAATTAGAAGATGTGAGTGATGAGATATATGAGCAGGCGGAATTTCTGAATCAGCTTGCCGAGCAGATCGACAGCTTAGGTGAGAAAAATGAGCTTGCCCAGAGAACTGAAATATTAAAAGGCTTAAAAATATCTCGTGAAAAACTGCTACAGCAGGTCCAGACGTTACAAGTGATTCAAATTGGCCTACGGTCAGAGTTGATTAGTATCAACCGATACACCTTGGGGATGACGGATTCTACAGGAGTTGCGATGGAAAATCGAATGGACCTGATGAACGAGCAAGCCAAAGTGACTGATGCCCGAAGAGATTTGGAAGTTGTAGCCAACAGATTGAAATCGGTCGTGGATGTTGCAGTCGAAGGAGATGTACGAACTCCAACAGGCGGTTCTCAACCCTTTAATTTCAGTGGCAGCAGTAGTAGTTACCGCGTCGGACTTCAGTTTACTGCCCCTTTGGATCAAGTTGCTGAGCGAAATAACTATCGGTCATCTCAGATCCGCTATCAACGGGCAAGACGGGCGTACATGGCTGCGGAAGATCAAGTCAAGTTGCAAGTTCGGACTTCCTGGCGACAATTACAGGTTTTAGAGCAAAATCTGGAAACTGCCAGGCAAGCATTACGCATCAATGTGTTGCAATATGACCAGGCCGTAGAAGTGGCAAATGCACCTGGACAACAGTCCCAGGGTGGTGTTAGCGGTCGAAATTTGATCGATGCATTGAACAATATTTTGGCTGCTCAGGATCGACTCATACAAATTTGGTCAGATTATGAGAGACAACGTCTTAACATCCATCGCGATATGGGTATGATGGAAATAGACTCCCAGGGCCTGTGGGTCGATTCCTACTACCAAAACCAGGCTAACCTACCCCAAGAACCATCCCATGAGCACGACAATTCCAACACAGAACGACCCTCGTTCCGAGTCGACCAAGCAAGCAACCGGTCCGCAGAATCCGACGTCGTCATCTTACTCCCTGAACCAGCCAAAAGGTTCGGATCAGACGAAGCAGAGCACACAGGAGATAAAAATTAGCACTCTCAGCCCACCCCAGGAAAGTTCCCTGCTCCCGAAAGACTCCCTGTTACCGCAATCAAAACCGAGTCAAAGTAAACGCTCGTGGCGGACTATTGTCTTCGGTTTCTTGATTGTAGCAGGAGTAGCTTACGCTGCCGGTGGCGGCCTGAAGGGTGACGATTCAGAGAAGTCTGCGACCGCAGCAGTTACAAACTCTGAAGAAGATTCAGCTCCCCAAGCTTGGTACACACAGATTCTGAGCAGTGCAGGGAATCTGTTTTCGAGCAGCGAAAAAGCACCAACGAATCTCATGACCAAGGCCGTGACCAAGGGACGGTTTCGTATTATTGTCAACGAACGAGGATTTCTCGATTCCCAAAACAACGAAACGCTGACCTGCGAAGTCCCTGGATCTACCACCATTATTAANATTGTGCCCGAAGGAATTTACGTCCACAAGGGGGACGTGATTTGCGAACTCGATTCTTCCCAATTCGAAGAAAAATCTCGCCAGCAGGAAATTGATGTCACCCAGGCAAAAGCAGCGTTGTTGAATGCAGAAGAAAACTTAGCGATACAACTCACGCAAAATGATAGTGACATGTCGATTGCAAATCTCAACTTGCAATTTTCTAAGCTGGATGAAGAAAAATATAAACTTGGAGAATTGCCCCAGGATAAGGACAAAATATTGGGACAAATTCGCCTCAAAGAAGAGGAACTGATCCGAAAAGGGGAGTCGTATGAATTCACAAAACGCATGACCAAAAAAGGGTACCGTTCACAGTCTGATCTGGAAGTTGAACGCCTTTCGGTTACGCAGGCAGAGATTAATCTCAAAGTTGAAAAGGATAATCTACGTGTACTGAATGATTATACATCAATCAGAAAAATAGCAGAATTAGAAGCTGATGTCTTAGAGTATGGAAGAGATCTTGAACGCATAGAGCGAAAAGGCAAAGCCACGGTGGCGAAGCTGAGTGCTGACCTGGAATCTCGGACGCTGACGCTTAAAGTCGAAGAAGAAAAATATGCAGAATGGCTGACCAGAATTGAAAATTGTATCATGATTGCACCGCAGGACGGAGAAATCGTTTACGCCAAAAGTAGCTCTTCGCGTAGATCTTCTTCGGAACCAGAAATTTCAGAAGGAGCAACGGTTCGTGAACGTCAGCCGATTATCAATATTCCAGATGTGACTTTGATGAAAATCGATGCAAAGATTCATGAATCGATGATTAGCCAGGTCAAAGAGGGGCAGCCAGTGACTGTCACCGCGGATGCTCAGCCGGGTAAATTCTTCAACGGTATTGTCTATGAAATTTCGTCGGTCCCTCTTTCCGGCTCATGGCCTAACTACGATATCAAAGAATATCAAGTGGTTATCAATTTNACTGATGCCCCCGATCATGTCAGTTTACTTCGACCAGGTCTCTCAGCAGATTTCGAAATTGTTGTCCAGGACCGCATGGAAGTTGTGCAAGTCCCGATGCAATCTGTCGTACAGATCGGTAAGGATTATTATTGCTGGGTTCTCTCTGGAACAAAGTTGGAAAGACGAAAACTGAAGCTCGGAGATTCCAACGATACCAGTATCGAAATTTTCGATGGGGTTGAGGTAAACGAGCTAGCTGTGATGAATCCCAGGTCAAGGTTTTCTGATGAAATTTCACTGCTGGAAGAAAGCTTTGCCTCTAGTGAGGAGTTGTCCCCCATCAAAAAGCCGATTGACCCAAGCCTGATGAATAAACAACGTGGTGCAGAACAACCTGGAAAACCACGTGGCGGTGCTCAAGCAGGCCAATCAGGTGGCAAAGGACCGGGCGGTAAAGCTGGGGGCAAAGGACGGCCCGGCGGTGCAGGCAAAGGCAAGCCGTCGACAAAAGGCTCAACTCGCGGTTGAGGTAGAAGCGGATTGATGTTTCTCTGGGAAACCACCCTGTACGTCTAGAAGAAATTTGATTGCCCTGGAATTTTTGTCTCATGAAGTATGCTGCCCGTTTGATTGAATTGACCAAACATTACCATCTGGGTGATAATATCGTGCGCGCATTGCGAGGCGTTACGCTGGATGTTCCAGAAGGTGATTTCCTGGCTATCATGGGGTCTTCGGGAAGCGGAAAAAGTACGATGCTGAATTTGATGGGGGCACTTGATCGCCCGACATCTGGTAAGTATCTGCTGGCAGGCAAAGATGTTTCTACGATGGATGACGATGAGTTGTCGCTGGTTCGCAACGAACTGATCGGCTTCATTTTTCAATCGTTTCACCTCATTCCGCAGTACACCGTGCTTGATAATATCACGCTGACACTCCAATACCGACGCGGCGGCACTGGGATTACCAGTGAAGATGAAAACCGAGCCATTGACATCGCCGGTAAAGTCGGACTGGCTGATCGACTCGATCACAGACCGCTTCAGCTTTCCGGGGGACAACAGCAACGTGTTGCCATCGCGAGGTCTTTGATTAACGATCCGCAAATTATTATGGCTGATGAACCGACAGGAAATCTTGACTCAACAACCAGTGAAGAGATCATGAAACTGTTGACGGATCTCAACAACGAAGGCCGTACCATTATTATGGTGACTCACGAGCCGGAAGTCGCGGTTTTGGCAAAGTCTCAAATCTACATGAAAGATGGCCTCATCGCCGGGGAAGGCATTATGCCCAGCCATCTGCATGCATAATCTGCCTGTCCCAATTTGCTGCTGAAATCCTTCTCCGTGCTGCAATTTCTCTCTTTTTGGTGGTGTGCTTGAACTGATCCCTCTATACTGATTTCATATCAGAAACTACAAATCTATCGTAGAGGAACCTCAATGAACAATCAATCTATCATCGGTCGACGACATTTCCTTCAAGGAACAGCTGCCATCGCAGGAGCCGCGGCTGTGGTTGGCACCAATCCGCTGGCTGGCTTTGCTGCCCTGCCTCAACCAACAACACTCAAAGGACGCCTCTACAAAACATTGAAAATTGGTATGGTCCGTGTCGAAGGGACTCTGGTTGATAAATTCAACGCAGCTAAAGAAGCCGGTTTTGATGGTATCGAAATGCGTGCCCCCGGTGACAATGTTGAGGAAGTCAAACAAGCGATTGCAGAAACCGGTTTGCCGGTTGATGGCAACGTGAATTCCGGCCACTGGAATGTCCGTCATACGGACGCCGATCCAGAAGTTCGCAAAAATGCCTTGGCAGCCTTGAAGCAGGGACTCATCGATACCAACGCGATGGGGGGAGATACACTGCTACTGGTTGTTGGTCGTGGTTCTGATGGTTCTGAAGCAGAAGTTTGGGATCGTTCGATCAATAATATCTCCAAGGCGATTCCGCTGGCAGCAGAACTTGGTGTTTCCATTGTTGTGGAAAATGTCTGGAATCAGTTCTGTTACAATCACGAAGGCGACCACAAGCAAACGGCTGATAAGTTCGTGAAGTATATCGATGAATTCAATTCCCCTTGGGTTGGCATGCAGTTCGATATTGGCAACCACTGGAAATACGGAAGCATGGGCGATTGGATTCGNCAATTAGGCAAACGAATCATCAAGCTCGACCTCAAAGGATTCTCTCGTGCAGAATCCAAGTTCACCAAAATCGGTGAAGGAGATCTCGACTGGGCTGATGTCCGCAAAGCGTTGCTGGAAATCAATTACTCTGGCTGGGCCGCTGCCGAAGTTGGAGGAGGCGATCTCAACCGCCTCAAAGAAGTCTCCGCGAACATGGACGTCGCTTTCGGCTTAACGTAATCCCAGCACAATAAACAAACCAGGCAATCTAGGCCAGGGGTAGCAATGCCCCGGGGCTGGTGGTTTTACGCCTTGATTCCAATGCCAAAGACGTACTGATCCTGCGCAAGCTAAACCCCACAATGAACGAAACTGCAAGCCACTCAAACGATGCACCTCACCTGTCCCTTAAATGGTGGATCTGGTCAATTGTTTTCGTGTTCCTATTCCTTTTTCTGAGCATCGTCTCACTAAGATATGTACACAATAGTCGAATCATTCAGCGAGTAAGAAGCCTCGGTGGAATAACTCATTCGCAAACGATGATCGCCGAATCTATCGCAGATTATACAGGCATGGAATGGCCGGTTCCGTTTGGTAACCTCGGGTACATCAGCTTTGTGAACACCCCAATCACCGACAACGATTTGGTACAACTGAAAGACTTTCGGAATTTCCAAGGGCTCTACATTAGTGGTACAAAAGTTACAGGAGCCGGGTTAGTTCATTTGAAAGACCTTACGGATTTGGAATATTTATGTTTCGAGAATGTAGTCATTACTGACGCAGACCTGGTTCACTTAAAAGGGTTAAAAAATCTGAATGACTTAACCCTTAATCAGACGCAAGTGACAGATGCAGGCTTGGTTCACTTAAAAATTCTGACAAAGCTCACATCTCTGAGCATTGGTGGTACAAGTGTTTCGGATGCAGGCTTGGTTCACCTGAAATCGCTAAGCAACCTGGAAACACTTAACCTTTCGGACACAAAAATAACTGATGCTGGGTTGATCCATTTGAAAGGGCTGCCCAAGTTAAAAAGGTTGTATGTTAATAACGCGCACTTGACAATTCACGGCTACCTGTCGCTGGAGTCGGCTCTCCCAGATTGCCGAATCCAGTGGTATCCCCCAGGATTCGTTCCCTCCAAGTTGGAATCCCACAATGAATGAAACCGCAAGCCAAGCAAAGGACGTTCGCTACCTGCGAGCAAAGTGGGCGATTTGGTCAGCGGGAGTTCTTGTTGTTGTGCTTCTTCTGTTCGTAGCAGCTTTGCCATTTGTGCAAAACTACCGAACGATTAAGTGGCTGCAAAGGCTGGACGCAAAGGTTTATACCGACCTCGAATTACGACACTCACTTGGTTTTGCATGGCTCGAACAGTTTGAGAATATTGTTTATATCAATTTGAATGGTGCCTCAACAAACGACAGCGATTTAACTCGCTTGGGTAATTTGCTGAAGCTTGAGGTTCTGTATCTTGGCAAAACAGACGTCACCGATGCCGATTTGGCTCACCNGGCAAGATTATCAAATCTGACAAAGCTGGGGCTGAGTGAAACGAAAGTATCGGACGCTGGTTTAAGACACCTGAAAGGTATGAGAAATCTTCAATCGCTGCATCTCGACCAAACAGACATAACCGATGCCGGCTTGGCTCATCTGGCAGGATTATCAAACCTGAAAACGCTGAGACTGAGTTATACCAAAATCACAGATGCCAGCCTGGTGCATCTGAAACAGATGAAGAAAATGAAAACGCTAAGCCTCGACCGCACAGCCATAACATCTGCGGGAATCAAAGAACTGGAAGCGACGCTGCCAAATTGTGACATCAACTGGTTTGAACCCGAATAGAGACCCCACAGACACGTAAAAATCTATTCGTTTCATAAAGACAGCAACGGCAATTCAGGATAGAAGCCCAGTGGGTAATATGTCATCAACCATGTCATCAACCATGTCATCAACCATGTCATCAACCATGTCATCAACCATGCCAGGGCCATGACTGGCCCAGTTCGCCTAATGCGAGTTGTTATTGTCCGATGCACCTTCAAAGGCGTCTTTGAAGATGACATCAACGGTTTCGACACAGGTGGTGACTTTGTGTTTGGGCAGAACTTCTTCTCGAAGGAACGCGATAATCTTTTCGTAATCTCGAAGCGAAACAATCACTTCAATACGTACCTGATCCTGAACGTCAAGGTCTCCCTTTTCGATCAGAGTACGCCCTGCTCCGTAACAAGGGATGGCAGTGAAGCCGGTGGCTCCGCGTTGAATGAACTCTGTTTCCAGCCACTTTTCCAAATCCCGTTTTGCCACGATTGTGATTCGACGCAATGAGGCCAGTCCTTGTTTTCGTGCTGAGTGGTCACTATTGGCAAGCGGCTGCAAAGAATCGAGGCCACGGATTTCCAGTATTAAATCTTCTTGTTCGAAGTCTCGTTTCATCTCATGCAGTTTTTCCATCACGCTATGATCGACCAGCTTGGCATTTGAAACATCGATAATCAGGTTACGATGTTGGATCAATCCGATCTGTTCGATTTGTCTGCGAAATGGAATCCAGTTACTGAAGACCGCAGATTCCCGAGCAATAATAATACTCGTATTTTCGTCGTAATCTTCAACTTCTAGATAAGGCATAAACAAAGATTTGAGCGGAACACCGTTAGTGGCATGAATAATCATTTTCAGCAAAATACCAATGAAAATTCCGATCAACAGATCGGTTGCAAGCACTGCAATGAGTGTCGTTACAAAAATTGCAAGTTGTTCGATTCCGATGCGGTAAACGTGCACAAATTCTGACGGGTGAGCCAGGCGATAGCCGGTATAAACCAGCATTGCAGCCAATGCTGCCAGCGGGATCATATGCAGAACCGTGGGGATTAATGCGACACAGATTAACAGGAACATACCGTGCCAAAGGTCTGCAAATCGGGTACGGGCACCGTTATCGATATTCGCTTTGCTTCGCACGATTTCTGAAATCATTGGCAAGCCACCAACAAGCGAAGCGCACAGGTTTCCCGCACCAATTGCGATCATATCTCGATCCATATTCGTTTTACGTTTCCAGGGATCGAGCAAATCTACAGCCTTGGCAGAGAGAAGCGATTCGAGTGAACCGATAATGAAAAACATGAAAACCCACTTCCAGGCTTTCGGTTGAGCCAAAGCTGAAAACTCGGGATACGTAATTTTATCGAACATGCCAAAAACGCGGTCCGGCATATCAACTAAAAACTGATTTCCCAGCTGATACTTATGCCCCTGCAAGGTGTAGGAATGCTCGTGCAGCAGATCAAAAGCCATCCCCATCGGCACTGCGACCAAAAGCACGACCATCGGGGAAGGGATCACTTTCAAAGGACCAAGCTTCTTGCCAATCATGGGCCAAAGAAACATGATCAACAGACTGACGATTCCAATGATTGCAATCGCAGGATTCGCTTCGGCAATGTAATGCGGAAACTCGCGGAGCATTTCCAGCGGTTCTCCTGATGCGGAAACTCCAATGGCGACCGGAAACCAACAGGGCTCTATGTCGGGCTCGGGGTCCGAGCCAGTGGCACCCAGCAGGACTTCTCTCAAGGGGCACCGACCCCGGGCACATCACCACTCGACATGATGATCGAAGGACGAGGGTTCTTTAAGGTTGCTGTAGAGACAGACTTTGGTGAAGGCGGGTTTGCCTACACCCGAGCCGGCAACTTTACACTCAACTCGAATGGCTCACTCGTGCTCGCCAACTCCGATGGACGATTGCTCGATCCAGAAATAACACTCCCAGACAACGCAAAGAACTTTGATGTAGATAGGTCTGGCAAGGTCACCTACACACTTCCCGGAGTCGCAGATCCTGTAGAAGCAGGTA
>JAESQE010000243.1 GCA_016765335.1 Planctomycetaceae bacterium | reverse complement strand
AGGCACCACCAGACATCGCGGTCGATGTTTTCATTGGTAAACCGTACCGAACCATCCGCCATCAGCACACTCACGCCTTGCCGATGTGCCGAGAGAGCTGGATGAATGGTAAAAGGGTAAGGCACGAAATAGCAGGCAGGCTTCTGGGGAGGCAGAAAATGATCGTAACCCGAACTGTTTTTTATTATGCCACCTGATCCTCCTCCAATACTTGGCGAACCGACCACTCCCCGTCCCGCAGCACATTGCTCACTGAGATTTTTAAACTCGCTGAAAGTTCGTACAAACGGGAAAACTCCGATAGGGATCTGATAAAAGTGACGCCAGTTATTGGTTGCCATTTCAGACATAAATGCGGTTTGCGATAAGCCATCGGTTATCGTAGCAGGTGTGTTGGGGGTGTATAAGAAGGCGCGTGCCTCGCCAAGTACCGGCAACATGGCCTTGTTGACTTTGTAGCTAGTCACATTGTTAGTTTTGGTTGTTGGATCACTCGGGCACAGATAAACTGGAATCACCGGGATCGCGTCACTCATGCGACCAGAACCGGAGGCATCAATCGCTTCGGCTCGCTGGTAAACAGCATCCTGTTCCATGTATGGCAGCAAAGCATACAGGCAGCCTCTGATAGAGTATCCGCCACTGGGGAATCGATTGTGAACATCAATGTAGTTGTGCGTTGCGACTCCAATTTGTCGAAGATTCGAACGACACCCTGCCAGCCGTGCGGCCCCGCGTGATTGCTGAATCGCAGGGAGTAGCAACGCAACCAGCACCGCAAACAGAGCCATCACAACCAACAACTCAACAATAGTGAAGCCACGACGTCGAAAACACTGCAAGTGATTCATGCCACCTCCCACTGATTATTAATCTACGCTATATCTTATTTCATACCAGCCCGAAACGCCAGCGAGTGAGTGAGTGAGTTTATTTCGATTCAGCATTCACTCATTTTTTGGGTTTGAGAGACTCATTAGGCACACAAAGAGGGTGCAAGCACCGCATCCTACAATTGCCCCTGGATACTCGCGGCATCCTCTCACAAAACAGGCTCTCAGGCAACCCCCAAGCGGGATTGCCTGAGTTGTCCCGGTGTGATTAAGGAATAGTCCATTCGTTTTTATCTGTCGCCATGGCAAAGTTTACGTTATCCATGACGTAAACTTCTATTTTATAATCTCCTGAAGCCGTAAAAGTCTCGTCTACGTTTGGTGTATTATCCCTTTGTACTCCATGTTCCATCGGTTGAGCCAACAGGCACCATGGTAGCTGCCACATCCAACGGGCCAAGTGGCCTATCATTCTTCCAGACAGAACCAACTTTTTTCCATAGCGAATCAGAAACAGTGCTTCCGCCTCCATCTCGTTCACCAGCTGTTTTTCCTTTTATGTCCGAGCAGTCCCAAGTAGCTCCACTGCCAGCTGCGGGCGAGGTGATTTCAACCGACAGCGCAGCCATGAAGCAGGGTGTCATGGCGATCAGGGCCAATGCGGGAAGAGATCTTTTAAGCGACTTCATAAAAACTCCTTCACAATAAGACTAAGGCACAGAATTTTAAGTGTCAAACAATCAGTATGATTATTTGAGCAACAGGATTGTAATGTACCCCCTCCCCCAGAAAAACAAGCCGAATAAGGGGCTTATTTAAGAAAATCCTCAGCTCTATCAACAGAAGAAGATGTGTTGCAATGGCGAGAATTCCAGCCAGAAGCCTCTTAAAGCCAGCTTCCGGGTCGCTCTGGGACCACCTTACCAGGGGAAGCCGTGCTGAGATAAATTATGAAGTCTGGGTTCGAGCTGCTAGGAGTGCATTTTGAAGTAGGTTGGCAATGGTCATTGGGCCAACGCCACCCGGGACCGGCGTGATCGCGCCTGCGATTTGAGAGACGGCTGCGAAATCGACATCGCCGACTAATTTCCCATCGACACGATTGATGCCGACATCTATCACGATCGCACCCGGCTTGACCATGTCGGCTGTGACAAAGTTTGCTTTGCCGATTGCTGCAATGAGAATGTCTGCTTGTGATGTGATCGAAGCTAAATCTTTTGTGCGAGAATGACACGTGGTGACTGTTGCATCGACTCCCCGCTGAATCAAAAGCAACCCCATCGGTTTACCCACGATTTCACTGCGTCCTAAGATGACAGCGTGCTTACCTGAAATATCTGGGCAAACCTGTTCAATCAATTGTAAGCACCCTGCTGGAGTACAAGGCAAAAACCGAGCACGGCCTTGCACGAGTAGTCCGACATTTTCCGGATGAAATGCGTCAACATCTTTCAACGGCGAAATCACATCGAGAATCGCTTGCTCTTCAATTTGTTGAGGCAAGGGGAGTTGCACCAGAATGCCATGCACATCTTGGTTTGCATTCAGCTGGGCAATCAACTTCAACAAATCGGCCTGAGAAGTTTCCGCACTGAGGCGATGAATGGTGCTTTTGATTCCCGCAGCCAGGCACGCTCTCTCTTTGTTTCGCACATAAACGGCAGAAGCAGCATCTTCCCCCACGAGCACAACTACCAGGTGCGGCGTGACCCCGGTTTGCTCCACAAATTCAGCGACCTGCTTGCCGGTCGATTCCCGTAATTTCAGTGAAGTTGCTTTTCCGTCAATGATCGTTGCAGACACGTGCTATTCCACCAAGAGTTTAAGGACCGCGATTTGCGGAGAGATTCGTTTGTTGTGCTTTAATATTTTACCGAAAGAGTACTGTAGGATGGGTGGTTCTGTCGGATTATCAGGTTGATTTCTCAAAGGGATTTCAACCGACAGGTTCACCCATCAATGAGATCTCTATGGAATTGAAAACTTGACCAAAACCCAAACAGCTCAAATTCAGGCCTGTGTACTACAAAGTCAAAACACTGCTGAAATGGCAACCAGCCCACAAAGATGGGTGAACCCGACGGCGAGGCAATCAAAAAGAGTAGGCACCCAGACTTCGCCGTCAGGACCACCCATCCTACATTTTGTAGATCAATCAGATGATGTAGATCAATGGGAACAGGAAGATCCAAACCAAGTCGACAAAGTGCCAATACAGGCCAATGTTTTCAATGTAAGTTGTTGCGTCGGTTGTCAGGGATGATCCCCAAACCAAGACCGTTAAAAACAGAATCATGCCTATTACAACATGCAAAGCATGAATCCCGGTCAGAAAGAAATACAGCGATGCAAACAGGTTTCCAAATTTGATCGGCTGCGGATGATGTACTGTCTGCATACGCCTTGTGTAATGATTGTCTTCTCGCAAATGATCCAAGGCACCGATGACTCCTGCGCCGTTTAATGCTGCTTCGACATTGGAAAAATGTTCGTGATTAGATTCTTCCCCGTGTGCACCGGTCGAGCCAAGCTCGACAGTTTCTGCGGAAACACGATCACGAATCATGGCTAACGACAGATTAAATTTCTGAAACGCGACCATAGTTGCGTCGGGGGTTTCGCCAGCTTCGGTGATCTTTTGTTGAATTTGCTTGGTCTTATTCTGTGTGTTGTCTTCGCCGGGGATCAAATCGTTGGCCCACGTTATTGAGACAGCCTCTAATTCATACACGGCTTTATCCATCGCCTGCCGATCGTCTTCTGCGATATGACCAGGAATAATATCGTGATCGAATTTCCCTTTGTATTCAATAGATTTGATTCCCAAAAACAGACACGCCAAAACCAGCGCCCCAAGCATCGAAAGTTGTGCCCGTTTGATATTCGCTTTAGTCATCGCATCATGAGCCATCACTACCAAATAGCTGGAGCAGATCAACACAAACGTATTGATACCACCAGCCAGAACATTGATATGGACGAGATCTTTTTCGATTGGCCAGCCGGGTGAACCGAATCGAAACACAATGAATGAGCCAATCATGCCAGTAAAAAACATGATCTCTGTCCCCAGAAACAGCCAGGTGGCAAGTTTGGAGTTGGGAATAGGAAGGCCCATTTTCAACGGAGCAGTTTTTAACGGAGCGGATTGTTCGACAGTCTCTGGCATAATCTTCGCTTCTACAGTTATATCAAGTCGTGCTTAATTGGATCACGATTTTCGAATGTCTTGGAAAGTGTTGTTGTTTTGTCTGTATGTCGTTTCTCTAGAGGATTAGCCACAGAGGACACCGAGCTCACAGAGAAATCCTTTTGATACCGTCTACTAATCGTTTGGCACCAAAATTAATTAATAAAGCTCGTTTCAAATTTGTTGCTTTCAAATACGATAATGTTTGTGCCATCGCAATTTCTTGCAAATCTTTTGTGGCTTTCAATTCCAGAATGACTTCCTCTTCAACAAGAATATCTATTCTCTGTCCTTTGATAACCACACTCTTGTAGATGACATCAATTTCAACCTGACTATTTACCTTCATCTCTCGTAGAGTCAATTCATGGAGCAACGCCTGCTCGTAAATCGACTCCAGCAAGCCAGGTCCCAAAATGCGGTGAACTTCAATCGCTGCTCCAATGATGTTTTCTGTCAATTCATCTGACATGATTGAAATTCAGTCCTTGCTGCCTTTTATTTAATTACTCTGTGCTCTCTGTGTCCTCTGTGGCAAATTCCAATTGCCTATCATTTCTGCAAGTCGGCTTCTGCCTGTTGAACACTCACAACCGCATGCGAATTTAACAGGCTTAAATGGTTCCAGGTCAGCACGCTCAGTACAACAGGAAGGTAGAACAGAGAGCAGAACAGCAATCCTCTGGCCGTTTTTCGGGTTTCGTTCAGCATGAATCGGAATGAATACACAAGGTATGCGATGCCGAATGCTAACGTGGTCCAGAAATAGGACGGCCCCGTTAAGCCGAATTGTTGAGGCAATAAACTGACCGGCAATAGAATCAATGCATAAATCACCGCCAGGAATCCGGTGACATATTTCGCAGGAATTTTGTTAGGCAGCATCCACAAGCCGGCTTTAGCGTACTGTTCGCGGTACATCCACACGATGGCGAAAAAGTGTGGGAATTGCCAAAGAAACATCAATGAGAATAGCCAGAAAGCATCCCAACCCAACGGTTGACCCGCAGCTGCCCAGCCCAAAACCGGAGGAAGTGCCCCGGGCACAGCTCCGACGGCAGTACAAAATGAGGTGTGCCGTTTCATCGGCGTGTAAATGACAACGTACATCACTAAAGTGCAAACCGTTAACAGCATTGCTGTCAGATTCACAAACAACAACAGATGAATGGCACCGTAAATTCCGGTTACTGCTGCAAATAAAATCGCTTCCATCGGTTGGATTCGACCCGCAGGCATCGGACGGTTTTTTGTCCGAGGCATCATCGCGTCTGTCCCTATTTCGTACCATTGATTCAAGGCACAAGAGGAAGCTGCAATCNAGCCGATTCCAAGCAGCGAGTTGAGCAGTCTGAGCCAGTCGACCTGATTCCTGGAACCGAGCAGATAGCCGACCGCAACGGTTACCAAAACCATGACCGCAATTCGAGCTTTTGAAAGTTCGAGGTAATCAGCCAAGCGGATTTTCCATGTCAACTCCGAAGCAACACTTCCATCCGAAAGGATGAAGCTGCCTGGATGACCAATGGCTGGGGGAGTCGTTATATGACTCACAAAATTCTCCTGTAATTTCAACTAGGCTGGGTCAACTCCCAGCTCAATGACCTAAACACAATCTTTGTTTTTAATTTGAAAGACCAGGACTCGGCCCAGTCTGTAACATGGCGTCAGGCACAGCCTGACCTACTTCCTGTGTGATTTCTAGGTTGTCTCAGTGGGTTGATTGCTTTTTCGAATGTGTTCTACGCGAAAACAGCGAACCGTTAACACCGTTGCAGAAGCAATCAATAGCACACCCACAACCATATGCGTTGTGCGAGAAAATATCTGTCCGGTAGACCCTTCCACAACAACCATCGAACCCATGCCAAACTTTGTGGCGTAGGTCACAAATCCCAAAACGATTTGAACACTCGTCAAAATAATCATTGTTCGCATGGCTGAACGCAGCCACTTGGTTTTTGTTTTGACAACAAAGACCAAAACCACATGCACAGTAAGTAAAGCCAATATTCCAAATCCCAGATGCGAATTCACAGGGGCGTTCATCCCGGGCATCGGATGCCGGATCAGCCCGCCGATTGAATATTGCAACAGCAGGAAAAGTAAAAACAGAAGCGAGGTAATCTTGGCAAGTTTAGCTGGACGGTCTGTTTCGCTGGGTTGCCATTGGGTCCATGATGTTGAAGAAACCGTGGCGGTAACGCACATCAATGAAAAGACGATGGCAGCAAATAATCCGTGAAGCATCGCCAACCCGGTCTCTTCAGCCAGAACCCGAAAACCTCCCAGAAGCCCCTGGGTAATTACTGTCAGTAAAACAGCTGCCCCCAACCATTTTAAGGCTTTTGTTGTTTGGGGTCTCCAACTGACAATCATCAATAAAATGGCTGAAATCCCAACGACGATTCCAGCCAGTCGGTGACTGTGTTCTAAAAGCTTATGACCGCTGACACTATTAGTGCTGATATCATCGAGCAGTCTTAACCAGGGATAACTAAACATTCCCTGACCATCAGATGTTGGCCAGTCCGGGAAGGCCATGCCCGCTCCATAGGTCGTTGTCAGTGCCCCCAAAATAATCACTGGCATCGCAGACCAAGCCGTAATCACGGCCATGCGATGAATCCNAGGGTTGATTGNTTGTTTTGTTTCGTTCATTTTTGTGGTCTGATTAAAACTTAAGATAATTATTTATTGCCGCCTGGTTATTCGTAATTTTACCCGGGCGATTGTTGAACCGGCTTGTCTGCGAATCACTCTTCTGCTTGTGGCCAATAATCTTTTTCAGGATTGTCAGGCGAACTGTANTCGTAAGGGCCACGATACACTTTGGGCGGTGTTTCGAAATTCCCGTGTGGCGGCGGCGAGGGAGCTTCCCATTCCAGACCATTCGAATTCCAGGGATTCTTAGGAGCCTTCTTGCCCCAGACCATGCTGCCAAAGAAGTTGTAGATTAAAATGAATTGTGCAAGGCCCATCAGAATCGCTGAGTAGGTCATGAACTGATTCAACGGCAGCAAGTGCTCCAGGTATTCATGCAGATAAGGATCTGCATACCGGCGAGGCATTCCTGCGATGCCCAACATATGCATCGGGAAGAAGGTGCCGTTCATGCCGATGAAGGTGAGTACAAAATGCCATTTCCCAAGGGTATCGCTCATCATGCGTCCGAACATTTTCGGATACCAGAAATAAATTGCTGCAAAAATACCAAATAGCGTTGAACCAAATAAAATATAATGAAAATGGGCAACAATAAAATACGTGTCGTGAATATAAATATCGACAGGCACCGCAGCCATGAAAATACCACTGAGACCACCGACAATAAACATCGATACAAACGAAACCGCATTAAGGGTTGCTGTATTAAATTGTAAACGCCCGCCCCAAATGGTTCCGATCCAGTTGAAAACTTTAATCGCTGAAGGCAACGCGATCATGATCGTAGCGACCATGAACGTCATCCCCAAAGCCGGATTCATTCCGGAAATGAACATGTGATGTCCCCAGACGATAAATCCCAGCCCAGCAATTGTGGACATCGAATAAACCATCGGTCGGTATCCAAAAACAGGCTTTCTGCACATGCAAGACAGGATGTCGGAAACCATACCCATCGCTGGAAGCAACATGATGTAAACAGCGGGATGAGAATAGAACCGGAAAAGATGCTGCCAGAGTAAAGGCTGACCACCCCCAATAGTGGGAGATGCATTATTGATAATAATAGAAGCAGGAATAAAGAAACATGTTCCAAATTCGC
>JAESQE010000242.1 GCA_016765335.1 Planctomycetaceae bacterium | reverse complement strand
TTGCAGAACTCAAACCGGGGGAATCAACTTACAGCGAAAAGCATTTTGAATTGATAAATCGCTTGCAGGCCGAATCGGTATCCCAGCGACGTGATACTCTAGAGGAAATCAAATCTCTAACTTGGCCCGCTGATCGTTTCCTGCGAAAACGTATCCCGGAAGATATGCTCGCAGCAGCTGGAGGAGGTGACGCAAGCAAAGCGCCTAAGGAAATCGTGGCATTACTTGGCGATCCTCGCCTCAATTGCTGGTCGTCTGTTCTTGACTTGCGATTGATTGACAAAGAGCAAACAGTATTGGCGGCTCACGAGGATGGAACAGTCTCTTTCCACGACATGAAATCGGGAAGATTAATCGAAATCCGAAAATGTCATGCCCACCAAGTCCATTCTATTGCAATCAGCCCCGATGAAAAAACATACGCCACTGGCGGTGACGATGGAGCGGTCACTCTCTGGAACCGTTCTTCAGGACAAGAACTGATTACATACAAAAACCATACTTCAGAAACATATGATGTTCAGTTTTCTCCAGATGAGCAATGGTTTGCTTCAGCGGCAGCCGATGGTCTGATTTGCATTTACTCACAAGCAAGGCAACAAAGACCAATACATATACTCCAGCCGGGAGGTCCTGTTCATGATGTCCAGTTTTTGAATCAGGGGGATTTATTAGCTTCTGCCAGTGGCGATGCCACACTTCGAATTTGGGATGTGAAAAGCGGCAAACAGGTTAAGGCACTGACCGGCCACAGCGGGGAAGTATGGGTATTGTCAGTCTCTGATTCTGCGAATCGACTTGCTTCCATTGATTCAGAGGGAAAAGCGATTATCTGGAATACGACAAATTGGTCCATTGTTAAAACATTAAACACCGAAGGCACTGTTTACTCAAAAATCAGACTGAGTCATGACGGTAAAAAGCTTGCTGTCCGCGTTCATAATTATTCTAGAAACACCACGTCACTGTGGGATATTGAATCGGGAATTCGAGTAAAACAGTCTTTACACCCAGGTGGTTGGGGAGTGTTTTCTTTACGATTTTCCAAAAATGACGAAGTGCTTGTTTCAGGCCACAGACCAGGACGTATTGCCATTCGAGATTTGGCCTCCGAATCTTTTCGATTCACAAAAGTGGAGGGTCCAGAATTACTCAAGGGGGAACTGAGCGGTGATGGAACTCAACTTGGAATCGTTCATCGTGGTGAATTTCAACACACCTGGGATTTCAATAAATGTATCTTTCGACGAACCAAAGCAACTCGGTCGGGAAACCATTGCATTGCGACTAGTTTTGATGGAAAGTTTTACGTAACTGCTGGAGGTACTTACAAACCCGCAAAAGTGGACATTGAATCGGGAAAAGTCGTCGGGGTTGGCTATCCTGCTCATGCAGCTAGAGTACATGCAATTCAGTATTCTCATGACGGAACTAAAATTGCATCTGTTGCATCTGATATTCGCCTTTTATTGTGGGATGCTCAATTAAAGGAAAAAATTATTATTGATTGCAAAGGGATGAGTCGCCTTCGCGCTGTCACCTTTAGTCCTGACGACAAACTAGTAGCCGTCTCAGGTAAAAGTGGCAAAGTACAGATTCGCGAAACCAGCAAGGGAGGCCTTATCGCTACATTTGACGGTAAAATTGGTGAATCTCACGCGTTGCTCTTTTCGCCAGACGGAAAACGACTTCTGCAAGGACTTGGCAATGGAAATATTAACATTTGGGATTTAGCAACCAATAAACTGGTAGGAACACTCAAAGGTCATCAGGCAACCATCTTGTCAATAAAAATTAGTCCCGATGGTAAAAAACTCGCCTCATCTGCATCAGATGGAGCCGTTCGTTTCTGGGATATCAAAAGCGGAAAAAACATTCGAACAATTCAGCTTTCTCCAACGGGTCGAGGGAATGTTTACATTGCAGGTTTCACCCCTGAGGGACGTCATCTCATTACGACTTGCGCCAACGGTATGGCTTATGTGTTACGCCTTTAATGGCTGATTCGATCGCCTACAAAACAGACATTATCTCTTTTTCAAGGATTCACTGATGACATTAGAAAACAATGGAAAGCGAGCCAAGAGACAGCCGGTCTGTGAGGTGACGGATTCATATATCGGACAGGATCAAGATAATTCTTACTCTGAACTACCGGTATTTCTTCATCCTCAAGAGGCACAATCTCAAAGTGAGTCTCAGTCGATTTCTTTTGATGACGAGCAGATAGTACCCCTGCTGAATTATGATAATACTCAGACTTCTAACGTATTGCCCTATCGTTCGCTCAATCGACAACCAATGGCAATATTAACCGCATTCGATGATGGCTTGAATGACCAGGGAGAGCAGTGGAGAATTCGTACCTCACGGTTTGTTATTGGGCACTCCTCTGGAGAATGTGTTATTGCCAATGATACGAATATGTCAGCAGAGCACGCAGAAATAAAATGTCGCAAAGAAGACGAAGGCTACCTCTGGGATCTGACCGATCTTAAAAGTACGAACGGTACCTATTTGAGAGTTAAGCGTATTGTGTTAAGAGCAGGCCGCGAAGTGATTATTGGTTCGGGACGATACGTTTACCATAGTCAGGGGCATTGGGAAAACAAGCCTGCACCTGATTCCATGCAAACCGCTTTTGTGCCTTGTTTGCCTGCGGATGCTGCGGAGATGCTCCTTCCCCGGTTAGTTGCGAAGACCGACTCAAAAGAAAGTATCTATTTACTTCGTAATCCACAATCATGGTTCGGCTCAGCGTCTGAATGTGAGCACACTGCAACCAATGATCCGTTTCTGGATTCCAAACATTGTCGTATTTTTCAAGATCATCGCAACCGGTGGGTCATTGGAGATAATAATTCAATCAATGGGATCTGGGTTCGTGTGGATCGAGTTTCTTTAGATAGTAATTCCCAGTTTCAATTGGGAAGCCAGCGTTTTATGTTTCAGATTATGTAACGAATACAGAGACCGATAATACTATGAGCGAAGAAGACGGCTGGCTGATCGGAGCAGATCGGTATTGTGATTTTATCTTTGATGTCCCAACCGTTTCGGGGAAGCATTGTCACATTTTAAAATCTATTGATGGTTATTTACTAACCGACTTGCAAAGTACCAATGGCACGTTCGTCAATGGAATACAAATTAAGAAATCCAAAATCGTTTCTGCTAAAGACGAAATACGCCTTGGAGAGGTCGTAATCTTTCCCTGGAAATTACTAGGAGAAGAAAACTCTCAGTCTATATTACGGGTTGGGCGATCTGATGAAAACGATATTGTTCTCGATAACCCTTTAGTTTCGATGTATCATGCTCAAATTATTGTCAAAGATGGTTGTAATATCGTTCAGGACTTAGGGTCGGCAAACGGAACCTCGATTGATTCGCCATCCGGTATCATTTCTACTGCTCAATTCACTCAGTCATCGACGATCTACTTTGCTGCACATGCTGAACCTGCCTCTCGGCTATTGGAATTTCTGAATAGTTCGCATCGCACCTCCTCTGGTGATGGCACAAAGCATAATGTGCCTCGTTGGTTATTGATGAGCGTTGCTATGATATTCGTTGTGCTTACGCTACTTTGGAGCACTTACCATCTAAGATAAACATTGGCATGCAATTCAATACTCGTTGTTCCCAGGTAAACAAGGATCTCGTTACCGATGAAGGTGTTTTTGAAAGTTACAAGAGGGCCTCACAAAGGACGATCATTTGAATTCGCTCAGCACGATATGTTTCTGGTCGGTCGATCCGTCAGATCGCATTTTCGTCTCTCAATAAAAGATGGCTACTTTTCGCGATTCCATTTTATGGTAGAAGTCAATCCCCCTGTATGCAGGCTTGTTGATATGGGGAGTACCAATGGGACTTTTGTAAATGACACTGCTGTAAAAACCACATTCCTGAAACATAACGATGTTATACGGGGTGGCAGAACCAATATCAGAGTTCATATCGAAGGGTTAAATGGACAACAAACGAAGCTGGTTGACGCTCCCGCAACAAAGGCTTCGCCTTCTTTAGAGGTTAATAAACACAGCTTCCCCAACATTGATGGATATACGATTATTCGAGAGTTGGGTCGTGGAGGGATGGGTGTGGTGCATTTAGCAATCCGGGAAGAAGATGGAAAAAAAGTCGCCATCAAAACCATCAAACCAGATGGCCCCTGTGAGCCTTCTGACATAAACATGTTTCTCCATGAAGCGGGGGTCATGAAGGAATTAGATCATTCTAATATTGTTAAGTTTCTTGATTTAGGCGAATCNGANAACACCTTGTTTGTNGTTTTGGAATATGTTCCAGGAGATAACATCGCTGCATTAATAAAAAAGAACGGTCCCCTGTCTATCACTCAGGCCACCCGGGTGATCCGTCAATTACTCACCGCTTTGCAATATGCCCATTCCAAAGGAATCGTTCACAGAGACATCAAGCCAGAAAACATTTTATTGAAGCAATCTTCTTCCGGGAAAAACTCCATCAAGCTGGCTGATTTTGGACTAGCCCGAGCTTATCACTCCACAGCAATGAGTGGGTTAACTTTCTTTGGAGAAGCCAGAGGTTCGTTGGCGTATCTTCCTCCAGAATTAATCACAAATTATCGCCACGTAGATCCCCTTAATGATATTTATTCTACAGGGGCGACACTCTATACCTTATTGACAGATAAGTTTGTCTATGACTTCCCCGAGACACTTCAGCAATCGGTGTTGATGGTTCTTCAAGATGATCCGGTCCCCATCCTTGATCGAAAGCCCAATGTGCCAAGGCCTCTTGCAGATCTCATTCATACAGCATTATCACGCGATCCTCAAAACCGATTCAAAGATGTCACCGCCATGTTAAAAGCCCTGCAACCTTTCACGAAAACCAAAAGTCAATAATGGAATTTCTGCCTGTTAATCTGTCTCAAATACTCCTGGTTCTGACCTGCCAATAGCCAGTTCCCCCTGCCCTCCATCTGATGCTCCGCCGTGTGGTACAGGATGCTGCCGACTGCAATAATTCGATGTCAGACCTTGTACCAATCTCAATTAAAACCCGCGATGCCCGACCGATCATGGCATTCCCTTCGGGAGGGTGAGGCTCCTGCCGAACCATTGTCAATTCGAGAGGGTGAAGTACCAATTGGAAACAAATAAAAACGGATCGGTTTTATTCTACCACGGAGGCACAGAGGTCACAGAGTAAAATCCAGGTGATTTATCTTGACTGTTTTACTGCTGTTTTTTTAACTCGGTGTTCTCTGTGCCTCCGTGGTTTATTCTATTTCCTCCTACTTGATATCGGCCAGGCTGGCTGAGACGTAAGGAAATCATATTCCAGAATTGTTAAACCGCCTGTCATTTAATGCGAGTTGGACTAGTAGCCTCTAATCTACTTGGGGAGCGTTATCGCGAAGCCATCGATCCGCAAAAGAACGAAGCTCAGCGATGCGAGAAGCCTCGATGACATCCGCTGCATTTTCGCTTAACCAATCCAGGTCTTCGTAAGCAATAACTGCTCGCTTGGTGCGGATATTCAGTAGCGCCCTTAAATAGCGATTTTCTACTTCGTGCTCAGGATCGGTGAGGACCAAAAGGTTGGTGTAGCGGAGAATGTCTTCATAGTTTTCCTTCTCCTCTACAATCCCTTTCAGATTGCGTACCATCCGTAAATAAATATCAGCTGCCAATTGCGGTGCCAAATAGTCTTCAGTCCAGGGCCTTCCACTGCGAATCTCAGTCTGAGTAATAATCTCATCCAGGCTGAGGATTCTCCCTTTATTAAAAACGTCAATCACATCCCCGGGCTTCTTATCGATATATTGTTGAACAACAAAATGCCCTGGCAGGCCTACTCCTCTAATATCAAGCCCAAGTTCTTGAGCCAGCGAGATGTACAACACCGATAACAAAATCGGCAAGCCCTCTCTATCATCAATTACTTCATTCAGGTAACTGTTCGACTTGTTGTAATAATTCGTCGTACTGCCATGAAAACCGTACTCCTGAAAAAGTAATCGATCAAACTCAACACGTCGCTGCTTAGGATCCTTTAACTCTTCAGGAATACTCGTTTGAAGATCTTCGACGAGTCTGGAAATCACCTTCTGATAACTATCCACATCAACTTCTGCGTTATCAAACCGAGCTAACAACAGTGCCAGATTCGACAAACTCGGATTCTTTTTCTTCAGTTCCTCCACAAGCTTTTGAGAAACTCGATGCTGATGTGAAAGCAGACTCAGCTGCCTGAGTTGATCAGCACGATGCTCTAATTCTCGTGCAGCTTCCTCCAAATTCACCCGGCTGTTTTCCGGGAACTGACTGAGTTCCTCAACCGTTTTGGCTGAAAGCAATTCCACGCCCTGATTCTGTTCCAGCAACGTTTTCAATCGTGCGGTCAATTCGTCATCCAAGTGATAATCAGCAATATGCTGAGCCAATTGAAAGTCGCGAAACACCGCCGTCGTATTTCGAAACTTTGCCAGGCCCATCTTCCCTTGGGTGTAGCCACCATCGTTCAGGTCAAAAATCAACTTATCATTACAAAAACACTTAATGTGCGTCCCCTGCACAGAAACCTTCAAATAATTCCATTCTCCTGGATGATAATGAGCAGTCGTTACTTGCTTAAGAACCTGCCAACTAAAAACATCAGCTCCATCAAAACGACTGATNCGCAATCCGCCATTACTGGGATAAAACCCATANTGTCGGTCCTGCCCATCCGATTGAAAAACGAGTCCTGCTGCTCCCGACTCATCTTCCAGCCTGACCGAGACCGCAACTTCAAACTCGTCTAACTTCTCTGGTTGATCCTGCCATAAACAAAGCACACGACCGCCAAAGCCTTTTCCAAGTCCCGTCACATGAATTTGGCCGGCCCGCTGCCTCCACATCGCTCCATCAAAAGTTTGCCAAAGCTTAGGGTCCAATGCTCCAATTGTCATCCAGCGATCCATTGAAACGGGATGAGGATTCTTCAATAACCGTTTGAGGTCCGCAACAGGCATTGCAAACCCGACAGATTCGGTTGATGCACTTTTATAAGTGATGATCCCCAGCACTTCTCCTTGTTGACTCAACAAGGGACCGCCACTATTCCCAAAATCAATAGGCATAGAAACCTGAATTAATTCTCGACCATTGATTTCCTGGGTTCCTGAAACAACGCCAGTAACCAAAGTGTTTTTCAATCCATTGGGATGACCAATCGCCGCAACAACTTCCCCCTGCTCAACAGTGTCCCCCAACGAGATTTGCTTAAGCAGGGAACCTTTGATCGCCACCGTATCAATCTGCAAAATGGCAAGATCAGCATCCCGATCAATCGCATGCACCGATTTCACCGCAGCTGTTGACCCATCCTGAAAGATCACACGAATCATACGGGCCTCGCCGATCACATGCAGATTGGTCGCGATCAACCCTTTCGAATCAATCACAAAACCAGTCCCAAGCCCCAACTGTTTCCCGTCTCTCCCGAGATGAGCAACTGTCACAATCGAAGGACGTACCTGTTTTGCCAGTTCGACAAACACTTTCGAGGATGCTGGATTGACTTCAGCAACGGCTGTTTGTTTTTTGGGTTCGTCTGCTAATAATAAAACCGGATCAAATGAGTCAATCCCGAAGACCCAAAACAAAACGATGCAAACAATAGATCGAGAGGCCACCATGACGGACTTCCTGTAAAGAAACATTAAACACACAACGCACTGCCGGAATAACATTTCCCAGCAGTGCGTTAAAAATGTATATCCACAAATAGGAAACAAAACCAAACTCAATGAATCCTGCGATGCGTAATTGTTCGTGCCCTGCCCTGGTACTGACCAAGGGTTAGAAAATATCCAACGCACAAACAAGTACGAGAATGCGTATTATTTTGCGAGTTCTTTTTGAATCGCAGCTGTCACTTTTGCAGAGTCTGGCTGAACACTGGTTGCAAAGCGTTCGACAATTTCCCCATCACTGCTAATCAGAAACTTTTCAAAGTTCCAGCGAATGCGTCCCGCATGATCAGGGTCCGACTTTTCAGAAGTCAAATGCTTATAAAGCGGAGCCGCTTCCTCACCATTCACATCAATTTTAGAAAACATATCAAAAGTCACACCATAATTAGCCGTACAGAATTCTTGAATCTGCAAAGCATTCCCTGGCTCCTGTTTTCCAAACTGGTTGCAAGGAAAACCAAGAATAACCAATCCTTTATCCTTATAAGTCTCATACAATTTCTGAAGCGGCTCGTACTGAGGTGTCGCACCGCATTTGCTGGCAACATTGACAATCAGAATCACTTTCCCCTGATATTTAGAAAGGGAAACATCTTTGCCACCCAATGTTTTCATTTTGAAGTCGAGCACAGCTGGTACTTTTTCGGCTGCACAAAGTGGTCCTGAAAAAACCAATCCCAAAGCCAGAACAACTCCACAAAACAAGCTCTTCATAATATTCCCCTTCACAAAGACTGTCGTTGATTTTGATTCAAAAAAAGCAATTAAATACCAAACTCAATTAATACTTTCGAGAAGTCACCACTCGTGGCCTTGTTCTGACAAGAACCCAAGAAACATACAACGCGCAAGCAAATACGCGAATGCGTATCAATTTGTAGACGGAACAGTG
>JAESQE010000241.1 GCA_016765335.1 Planctomycetaceae bacterium | reverse complement strand
CAAATTGCAAGGTTTCGAAGACGGACAGACAAAAACCTTGCAAATTCTAACACCTCAATCACCAGTCCCCACCCCAACAAGCAAGTTCCAAAAGAGTTTTTCAGGATCGACTAATTAAGTACCCATCTGCAACCGTAACCGCTCCATCATGGCGGTTGCGGGGCTTCAGGTAGTTACCCTTTACGCCCAGCGTACTTTGATATGAGTTGTATCAACTCTCCCCGGTTGATTGGCTTTGTAGTGTAGTCGTCGCAGCCTGCATCAAGGCATTTTTGACGATCTTCAGACATTGCATGAGCAGTCAATGCAATAATCGGCTCTGTGTATCCCTGCTCTCGTAATTGCCGCGTTGCCCGGTAACCATCTAATATTGGCATTTGCATATCCATGAGGATCACATCGAATGGAGTCCCTGCTGCTTTGGCAGCAATTGCTAAATCGAAACCAACCTGACCATTCTCAGCCAACGCAACTTCTGCCCCGGCCTTTTTCAGAACGAAGCCAATTAATCTTTGGTTATCAGGCCCATCTTCAACAAGCAAAATACGAGAGTTGTTCAGTTGGGGATCAATTTTGACTGAGGCATTAGGTGATGTTTCTTTGATGATTGATACTGTCCAGTTTTGCATCAGTTTCACGTTATCCAAGGAACCGGTAGCAATCGTGAAAGAAAACGTGCTTCCTTTGCCCAGGGTGCTGGAAACAACGATCTCGCCTCCAAGTAACTCAGCCAGTCGTTTGCAGATTGCAAGTCCTAATCCGGTTCCACCAAACTCTCGGGTTGTAGAATTATCTGCTTGTGTGAATGCGTTGAAGAGATTTTCGATTCCCGCTTCGGCAATCCCAATACCTGAATCGATCACATCAAATTTCAATTTCGCATCCTGACCCGGTTCGTTCAGCAATCTGGTTACGATTCTGACCGTACCGGTTTCTGTGAATTTAATCGCGTTACCAACAATATTAATTAAAACCTGACGCAGCCGTGTGGGATCCGATTCGATGGTTTCAGGAATGTCCCCTTCAAATTGTATCTCCAGCAATAGCCCTTTTGCCGCTGCCCTCACTCGCATTAATGAAGCAACGTTTGCGATAATTTCATGAGGCTTACAAGTGATTCGCTCGACTTCACACTTATCGGCTTCAATTTTAGAGAGGTCAAGAATGTCGTTGATCAGGTCTAACAGATAGTTTCCGTTTTCTTTGATGGTGCGAATGGCTTCAATGTTTTCCGGATCGTCCACGCTATCGAGAAGTAAGTCGGTAAATCCCAGAATGGCAGTCATTGGTGTGCGAATTTCGTGAGACATATTCGCTAAGAATTCACTTTTTGTGAGGTTCGCAGCTTCAGCAACTTCTTTCGAAGCAATCAGATCAGCTTCAGCTTGCTTCTGAGCTGTCAGGTCGCGAATTACGCTAGTAAACAGACGCCTACCCCCGGCGTCTTCACTTCCATCGTTTAATTTGATTTCACTAACAGAAAGCTGAACTGGAAAAGCCGTGCCATTTTTCCGTTTGCCAACTACTTCCCGACCAATACCGATAATATTCTTTTTACCAGTTGAAAGATAACGTGCTAAATAGCCATCGTGTTCGCCATGGAACGGTGCTGGCATCAGCATTTTGATGTTCTTCCCGACAACTTCATCGAAGGTGTATCCGAACATGGTCTCGGCAGCGAGAGAGAACTCTTCGATTCGGCCTTTGCCGTTGATCGTAATAATCGCATCGACGACATTATCCAAAATTGTTTTATAACGCTTTTGCTGTTTCCAGATTTCCTCTTTGGATTCAGACAAGCTACTAACCAATGTTGTTAGCTCTGTATTGGCCTGTGACAATTCTACTGCATTATTTAGCACTTCCATAGTTCGTTTAGAAACTTGAGTTTCCAATTCATCAGAAATTCGGTGAAACCTGGGGATCACAATCGCAAAGCAAGTCGCTCCGAGTGCAAACAAGCCTAACACAACATGTAAGGGTTGCTGTTTGTACGCTTCGCCTTTGGCAAGGATTGCATCTAAAGCAATATCGACTTCGAGGACGCCTCGAACATCTCCTAGCTTCCAATCGTTTTTTGGAGAATTGGCATGGTTGTTATGACAGTGCACACAGCTATTTTTCATAATATCAGCTGTGGCATATCGCAAAGAACGGCGACCATCAATGTCCTCGATCCGATAAAATGGCTTCTCGGAATTTTCGCTGAGAGCTTTCCAGGCGTCTTTCTCAAACTCATCATGTAAACCGCTTGTGGATCTGCGATGAGGAAAAGGATAAGGACTACAAAGTCGCAGTCGCTCACCCGCTTGATTCTTAGTGATGTGGTCTCCCACAATCATGGTTAGTGTTGCAGGAAGCGGAATGGCACCGGCTTGATGATGGTAATCGTGAGTGATTTCCAAACTCTGCTTTGCTGCGATTGTTGCCACTTCTGAAGAGTAACTTTCTCGGAAGATGGAAATCAAATGGGCATAACTGGCAGCCTGGTCAACCGCAGTTGACTCGATAAAATTAGTCCGCTCACGTGCCTGATGAGACAAAAGTACGGCTAGTGAGATGCCAAATAATATTGACAAGGCGAGGATCGTACGATCCCGCAACAGTCCCACGGCACTGTTGGTCAATGTTCTGATAATCCGCAATCTACTACTCATTTGGTGCCTGCTCTTGTTGTTCAATAGCTTGCCATACCTTGTTCCCTATTAAGAAACTCACTACATAGAAACTCTTTAACTCAAAGGGGACGCAGACCTTCGATGCCTGTTTCGTTTGAGCATGTTTTAACTCAAGGCAGGCAATGTCTTTTGGATTAATAGAGGTTCCCTACAAGCTTCTTCACGCTCTCGTTGTTCACTTGATGACTTATCTTGAGGTGTTCACTATCTGTATTCCTGCCACATACCAATTGCTGTTTCCCGCTACCTATCAAGGGTATTTGTAAATACTTTTTTTTAATGGTATTTATGAATACTGGTAATTCTCCTTATCGGACAAGTAAATCCATATATCCATTCTTAACCCATTAGAATTGTCGAAATCGAATAGATTCTTTTTAAAGCCGGGCTATTTACATGACCTACGATTACGTGCTTTGATCCTCTGTTTTCTGGCAAGTTATTCATGCCAATGCATTGGATGCAGATCAACATCATTTGCGATTTACAATGAAGGATTTATAAACAAGGCGAAGGATTTATAAGCAAGGCAAATTTGATTTCAACTTTGCCGTGATCCGTTTAATGTGCACAAAGCGATTGCACTACGAGTATGAAAAGCACTGCGAGACTGGAAAGATAGGATCACAATGGCCTCAACCGACCCAGTGAAAACTGAATCGGTTTGATGAGGCGTTGCGAATCTCTTGGGGACTTTAAAGCGTTGTCCCCTCAAGCATGCGTATTAATTGCCACTTTGTTTGATGCGAACATTTCGGAACTGAACTGTCATGGCTGGGCCAGCATGAAGCTGTAATGCCAGGATGCCATCCGCACGTCGCGTTTCTTTATCAGCATCTTCGACTTCTGAAGTAATCGTGCCGTTGATTTTGTGAATGAGGTGATTGCCTTTAGCGATCACGTGATACTCATTCCAATCTTCCGAATTAATGTTTTTTTGCATATCATCCGAATTGCCCAGCGATGCGATAACACGTGGCTTGTGATCGCTGCCGATGACAGTTCGTTGACTGCGATCTGCAAGAATCCCACGAAACCGTTCGCCGTAGTTGATGCCGGAATATCGTGTGCCCGCTTCAAAATCAGCTTGGTAGCCTCCCACAACCCACTTGGCATTTTCCACTTCGAAGCTGCGATACTGAATTCCAGAATTTCCGTTTACAATTTTGTATTGTAACTTCAATTCGAAATCAGCAACGGTGTCGCCTCGCCAAATAATAAACGTGTTGCCTTTGGTCGGATTGTCTGCTGTTGTTTGACCTGTAATGGCTCCCTCTTTGACAGACCAGAACTTAGGATTCCCATCCCAATTCTTCAATGTTTTTCCATCAAAGATCGATTTCCAACCAGCATCAGCAGTTTTGGCATCATTCTTAACGACCCAAACGTTTCGATACACAACAGGGTTACCGTGTCCTTGCAGATAGAATGCATCTGGACCAGGACCTTCTGGGTTTTTCCCCGGTGTACCGTGTGTGAGTTCTAAATTGTTATGAATCACGATGCCATTTTGTCGAATTGTTGCTCGTGCATTTTGAACTTTTTTGTCCCCTTCGTATCGAGCAGCTGTGAATTCGATATCGTAAGATTGCCATGTTAATGGCGGGAAGCAAGCGTTAACCAAAGGTTTGGAAATCGAATAGATTCCGCCACATTCGTTGTTTTCGCCTTCCAGCCCAAAGGAATCGAGTACCTGACATTCATAACGATTCTGTAAGTAAACACCGCTGTTACCACGAGCCTGACCGCGGGCAGCTGGCTTGAACGGAGTGCAAAATTCAAGATGCAGTGTGTGATCACCGAGCTTCTCTTTGTATTCACAGCCAGCAGCCAGCAAATCACCCATCGTGAGATGACCATCGATAAATTGATCAGCTGAGCTGCCATCGAATAAAACCAGTGCACCAGCAGGAGGCTTGGCTCCTAAGCTCGGACTTTGGCGAACAGTCCGATTCAGTTTTCCCTGGGCACCGTCAACAGATAATGCATTCCCTGCAATGGTTGCTTTCAAATCTTCGCCTGAAAAAGCTGTCGACTTGCCGGCAGTTTCACCAGTCGCCCTGCGGCGATTTCCTTCTCGCATCCAACCATCACCAGGCAGACCACCCTGATACAGAACCAGATCAAACTTGTGATCTCCCAACGCAATAACCTGTGCACCATAAAGCTGCTTTTTTCCATCAATGGTCAGCTCGCCAGAATACTCACCTTGAACGGCATAGTCTGGGCCAACCTGAGTCGGGTCGGTCACAAGAATTTCTTCTGCTCCCTGAGCAGTAACTGCTGAAACAGCTATGAGCATACAACTCAAGCTCATCAATAACTTGCGCATCATTGGTCTCCTGGTAAAATTATACGGGTGATTAATTATTGTTTTTCATTGCACGACTCAATATCTCCAGTCGAAGCAATCTGTTCCCAGTGTAAACAAACTGCAACTCGAAACCAATTCATAACACCGATTCATCAGCAAACGCATTCACAAAAAAGGAGGCGAGTGGTTGATCGTGCAAGATCAATCAAATACAGAACTTGTTTCGATTAATTAACGTCTGGGTTTCAAGGAAGCATTCAGGTGCGAATTGCTGTTCCATTCGAACTTATACCAAACTCAATTAATACTTGCGTGAAGCTATCGCTCGTGGCCTTGCACTGACAAGGACTTAGGGAACATCCAACGCGCAAACAAATATGCGATTGCGTATAAGCGGTTACGAACAAACAGTTCTGAATGTTGGACGTAGGAGGTGAGCACGATGCATCAGCGAGCAAATCGACAAAGCTCTGGCTGCAAAAAAAGAATAATACAGTCAAAGGACTGTATTATTCTTTGAGAATTTCAAAGCACCACCAGTAATCTGGCAGCCGTTAGGATTGCGATTGGGCTTTGGGCTTGTTTGCGTAACTGGCAATCGTCGCAATAAGATTTTTACGATCTACTGGCTTGGTCGTGTAGCCGTCGCAGCCTGCATCGAGACATTTTTGGCGGTCGCTGTTCATTGCGTGAGCAGTCACTGCGATGATTGGGCCTTCGTATCCTTCTTCGCGAAGTTTTTGAGTACAGGTATAACCATCCATCACAGGCATTTGCATGTCGGTAAGAATGACATCAAAAGGGTTGTTATCTGCAATGGCTTTGGCCGCCAGGTCGTAAGAAATTTGGCCATTTTCAGCCAGTGTAACTTCTGCCCCGGCCTTCTTCAAAATAAAGCCAATGAGTCGTTGATTATCAAGGCCATCTTCTGCAAAAAGGATGCGGCAATTCTGAAGGGGAGCGTCTGTGTTAGTCATTGTTTCTTTTGTAGTACTTCTTTTTGTAATGGTTTTCTTTGTACCTGATAAATCAGATTGGTCAATCATTGGAACACTATCGAGTGAACCAGTTGCAATGGTGACAGTAAACGTGCTTCCTGCATCAACGACACTGGAGACAGTCACTTCACCTCCAAGCAGTGTGGCTAAGGCTTTGCTAATTGCCAGCCCCAAGCCAGTCCCACCAAACGTCCGCGTTGTGGAGCCATCGGCTTGCATGAACGGCTTAAATANCTTACTACTATTTTCTTCGGCAATTCCCACGCCTGTGTCGATGACATCAAATTGCAGTTGAGGTTCTTCCCCTGGTTGATTCAACATACGTGTGACAATTTGAACCGACCCGCTTTCTGTAAACTTAATTGCGTTACCCACAATGTTAATAAGTATTTGACGCAGCCGAGTAGGATCTGTGCAAATTGATTCTGGTATAGGCCCCTCGAAATGAACCTCTAAAGGGAAGTTCTTCGCTTGGGATCGAACTTTCATCAAGTTGAATACGTCTCTCACGAGTTGAACAGGGGAACAACGAATTTGTTCCACTTCGATTTTCCCGACTTCAATTTTAGAGATATCCAGAATGTCGTTAATCAGTTCAAGCAGAAAGTTGCCGTTGCGTTTGATGGTTTCAATCGGATCCAGAGAGTCTTTCGGTAAATCAAAATCTTTGCAATGATCGTGTAGCAGCTCAGCGTATCCTAAAATGGCTGTCATCGGTGTTCGGATTTCGTGACTCATGTTAGCCAGGAATTCCGATTTCATACGATCAGCTTCAATCGCCCGTTCGCGTGATTCTCTAAGGGCAGCATCCATTTTCTGCTGCTCGGTGATATCGAGAACAACTGCAATGAAAACGGGCTTGTCCTGATACACTGAAGTTTCATAACGTACTTTGATGGGATATTCAGAACCATCCTTTCGGCGGTGCACTGTTGTAAATTCAAGAAAGTCTTGCNATCCATTGAACAGCGGATAAAATTTTTCAGCAAAGGATTCCGGTGTATATTCAGGCTTGATATCAAGCGNCGTCATCGAGTGAAGTTCTTCTAATGTGTAGCCAATATTTTCTATGGCTCCATGATTGGCATGGAGGAATTTCAATGACATTGTTTCAAAAATAAGGATCTCGTTCAAAGACTGATCAATAATCTGACCAAAAGCACTTAGTGATTCAGCTTTTTTGGTCGCCAGGATTAATTCATTTTCTCGTTTGTTTTGCTCGGTTAAATCGTGGAAGAAAACGGTGAAAGTACGATTATGTTGCGTCGTTGCAATCGTGGGAGATTCAACTTCGCTGACCGAAAGAAGCAATGTAAAGATTGATCCATCACGCTTTTGCCCCTTTGCGGTTCGGCTCATAATCGAACTGTCCGCTTCTCCAGATTCCATGAATCGTGTCAGATAGTTGCCGTGGTCTTTCTCAAGCCGCGAGGACATCAGCATGTTGATGTTTTTTCCTAGTACTTCTTCGACTGCATAATCAAAGAGTTTCTCCGCAGCTGGATTAAACGATTTAATTATCCCCTGGCCTGTCACCGTAACAATGGGATCAGCAGCTGTCTTAATAATCGAGGATATCTGAGCTGAACTCTCTTCCAGACGGCGAAGAAGTGGTTTCAGAAGTAAGAATACCCCCAGGCAAGTCAATACTATCACAACCAAAATGGCTGTGCAGCCAGTACGAATCACCGAGTAACGAATTTCTGCAACATCAAGTTTTACCACAATGCCATAGTCAAGCATTTTAACAGGACGGTAAGCAGCCAGCACCATTTCTCCGCGGTAATCGAGACCAATCAGAGTACCGGTATGACCTTGCAGAGCACGCCGCATCGGTTCAGCCAACGTCCCATTCATGGAGACTGGGGCCTGTTTTCCAGTGGTGCCGAAGCCATCTTCATGACGATGACTCAACACAAAAGCAATCTGATCATTTTTCAATGTCGCAATTGTGAATTCACCAGTCTCTCCAAACCCTGTATCATTCTCGTGCGCGTCGATGATCTGACTCAAAGCTTCCTGGCGGGCACTCTCTGGATCAGTAGTATGGCTATAATCGTATCGCCCGATGGCTTCGATCAGGTTCGCATGAGTATTAAGGATGTCTGTCAACTGATTTCGTGTTTGATCAAGAGCAGAATTGTAAAGCATGCTCATGCTGACAAGAACAGCAACCGTAGAGACCCCTCCCATAAATAGAACGGAGTACAGAATGATTCGTGATCGATCTTTCATTACAATTCCTGGTAGCGAAAAGTTTTCTTAGAAAATCATTTCGTTGGTGTAGTATTTGGTGGTCAGTGTTGTCAATTAATTCAATGGTTCAGAACTACGCCTGAGATGTTTCTTGTACTTTTGCTATACATTGCGTTACTGCGATGATGAGTTGTGTTTTACCCAGTGGTTTTTCAATGAATTCATCACAACCAGCCAGCAGCCAAGACTGCTCCAACGCCCGGGTACCATACGCAGTCACTGCGATGATTGCCCCGCGGTAACCAAGCTCGCGAAGTTGCTTTGTGGCCTGAAGTCCGTCAATTTCGGGCATTTGAAAGTCCATCACGATGGCATCATATCGTGTTAACGATTTTTTCACCGCCCCAACTGCCGACAGCCCATTGCATTCCAACGTAACTGAAGCACCAGCTTTTTGAAGATAATGAAGATAGAGACGGCCTTGATCAATACAATCTTCAGCAAGCAAAACTTCCCGGTTTTCAAGAGGAAGCGATGCTTGAACAATGTCAGATTGCTGGTCAGTCATTTCAATTGAACATGATGCCTTCATCATGAACTCCTTACTTTTAAAACAGAGACGAAATTTCCCGCACAAAACATTCACGTAAATTCAATATAGGTTGCATTTTGGCATCAAGCGGTAGGGTATCTACCTAATTGCAGAGAAAAACCATAGAAGTAATCCTTACAACCAATACAAGCCAATTTGCCAGAGACTCACAATCCCGTTGATCTAATTAAGCGAGTCAATCCTGAGAAACTCACCCGGGTGGAGTAGCAGCAAGAAGCTTCCTTCTGAGCAGGGTTGCCGGAATTGCCCATTCGATAACCGACTTTCATTTTGCCTGTTATTTGTCCGACCTGGCTGTGAATGAAAACGATCAAAACCAGGGCAAGAGATCCCATAGAACTTCTATTCAGCTTGCCTTTAACGATTGTATCGGATTTGCTTCTGCTTTTTTCTGATGAAGTAATCATTCCCAGCCTGAGAATTCTGCTCGCCACAGTGATTGCGACCTAAAGTTGTTGGGTCTGCTATTGCGGACCAAATCGCTGGTACGCATGGCTTCATAACACGTTGTGGTCCGCAATAGCGGACCCAACCTGGATTTTCAGAAACACCGGAATGAAATCAACACAGAACAATTTCGATCTCATTCGGTTACTGCTTGCGTTCGGTGTTGTGCTTGGGCATATGTACGACTTGACCCTCAATTCAGCTTTTTGGGGTCTTCGGTTGAGCATCGATTCGGAATCTTGCGTCTACTGTTTTTTCACGATTAGCGGATTTTTGGTCACACTCAGTTACATGCGATCGAGTAGCTTGCGTTCGTTTTACAAGAAGCGTGCTTGTCGCATTTTGCCTGCCTACTTTGCGGTGATACTGTTTTCGGTTGTCTTAGGTGCGATGCTTACCCGGCACGACATCCTTAGCTTTTTCACCTCTTCAAAAACCTGGGATTATTTGTTCTGGAATTAATCGTTCCTGAATATGTATCAACCGACATTGCCGGGCGTGTTTGAAAACAACCCGGTTAACGCTGCAATGAATGGAGCCTTGTGGTCGATCCGTTCCGAAGTGCTGTTTTATCTGTTGATTCCTTTTTGGATGTTCTTTTGCAAACGCATTGGTAACATGCAAAGCTGGATGTTTGTGTTAGTTGCCGTTCAATGTGCAGACCTGTTAATGCTCAACGATGCGTGGGCAACCTACGGAAATCTTTATTTAATACATATCGGGTATTTGATTCCGTTTGCATTCTTTGTCACGGGATCACTGCTTTACCTGTATCGAGAACAGCTCGAAATGTATGCGACACGACTCTTGCCCATTTGCCTGCTGATGTTTTTGAGTTCGTACATGATAGGCAAAGAGAACATGCCACTCATCTTGCGAGTTGTGCCGTTGGCGATGCTGGTGGTCATCATTGGCGGGTATTTCCGCTACTTAGGAAACTGGGGCCGCTACGGAGATCTGTCGTACGGGATTTATGTGTATCACTATCCCATTTTGCAAACGCTGATTGCCATCGGTCTGTTTTCTGCCATGCCATTTGCAACTGCGATGCTTGCGGTGGTGCTGACTGTTTTCGCAGGCCTTGCTTCCTGGCATTGGATTGAAAAACCCTTCTTGTCGAAGAAAAGTCACTACATCCAAGCAGAATCAGCTGCGACTTCTGCAATCAACACCGAGTTAGAACCAGCTTAAGAGAACCCAGCGCTTCAGATATCGATTCTACTTATAGGGAACCTCTATTAATTGAATCACAGAGGTTCTTGAATGCAATTTGGTTATAAAGAACAGTTCAAAAACCCCCTCTAACTCCCCCTTCCCAAGGGGGAGAACCAAGCAGCATCCCCAGGAACATATCGCCACCACGTGTGAATGAATAGAATATCAATGATAGTTGACACAGAGGATGCCTTCCTACCCAGTTATAGATTTTCCAAGTCAATTTGGACGGTGAACCGCCAATGAATTGTAAATTGCGAAGTCAGTTTATACTAGTTGC
>JAESQE010000240.1 GCA_016765335.1 Planctomycetaceae bacterium | reverse complement strand
CGTTTCCTCCAATTGATTGTAAGAGAAAGCAAGTTAAGAGAATTCTTAACGAGGTAAATAGTAATCTGAATTTTCAGTAAACACAATTTCCTTGTCAAGTGTCAGGCGTTTTTATTGATGTCGTTTGTGCTGTTTTCAACCTCGGGTGCCTGCGGCATACACACGACCCTGGATGGGATCGTATGAGCTACCCGGTTCAATTTGTGTGCCGCTTCCGGATGATAAATGCGATGCTGGCAATGCCGATTAAAACCAAGCATATTACTCCGCCCAGTGTTGCGGTTAAGGGCGATGGGCGGTTTTGGTTTCTGGGATCGACAGGTGGTGGCAAGTTCGCGGAGCGTTTCTCGCCATACCAATATCGTTTGCCCGTGATGGTGTTATCAACCCGAGTGTCGCCAGCTAGTGGAGGCACAAACAAGAAGTCAGGGGAGTCGAGGTTCAGTTCCACTTCCTTAACTTCCCACCTACCTAGTAAATGGTAGTCAGGCATCGTTGATAGGAATGATCCTGTTTTGGGAAACCAGAAGCCCGGTTCAACTTCCTGGAATTCATCGACCTGGTAGAGAAAGGTTCCTTCTCGTTCGATCGATTTTGGCAAATATCCGTGCTTAGGATCGAGTCGCACGATGTACTTTTTCTTATCGACAATCGGTCCTTTGTTCCCCAAGCCGATAAAAGTGCCATCAAACTCTAGCAATCCCTCGTTTGTAACGGTTGCCTCCGTAACATTTTGAATCCGCTCTCCGAGCCACGTCCGGGTTGCGTCATCCCACAACCCATGAAAAGGGCGATGGTAAGTGTGTGACTGCATTGGATCACCAATATTATTCGCGGAGATCCTGACCCGGGTTGGGCTTTCTCGACTTTTATCCGTGTCTGAAAAGCTGAAGAAGTAGTAATGCTTGTGGTCAGCCATTTGTAGCGAACGTGACCCGGTATCCGAGCTGCTCCGGGTCGTGTGTTGATCGCGAAAGCGTCCGGTCTTTTCCCAGGCCCAGTCGGAATCTGATCCAGAAAACTCCAGTCCAGCCTCCGCGGTAAGCGTGTTTGTCTCCGGCTTTGATCTGGATTGAGAGCGGATACGTATGGAAACGATTTTCTGTTCCCATTCCGCAAGACGCTGTTTCGCTTCTGCTAAGTCCGCTGCGTTAACACCGCGTCCTATCAGGAGTAGAACCAACATCATCCATAATAATATACCTCGGTGCCACATGAATTACCCCAGTCTGTTATCTGAGTGATGGTGTGTGGAGAGCTGATTCATAGAGATCCCGTTGAGAGAACTCTTCACAAGATAGGCTGCAATCTAAACTCCTAGTATGCATAGTCTTTGGAGGACATGGTTCTTTTGTCAAGCGTTAGGCGATTATGTTGATGCCGTGTGGCTGTTGGTTCTCTAACAGCAAGAAGGTGGGTGAGCCTATCGGTGGGCCGCTCGATTGAGGCGGTCATTCAGGGCTAATCCGAGTCCGTGGGAAGGGAACGGAGTTGCGAGAATTAAATCGAGGTTTTCTGCATCCAGGCGGCGTATCGCAGCAAAAAAATTCGAAGCTGCTTCGGTTAAATCTCCCGTAGCAGAAAGCTCTTCGATGGTTTCGAATGTTTCAGGCATGTTCTGATGAGACGCTTCAGGCAATTGAAGAGTCAGCAAGCCAATTCGTTGACCGCGATCAGGTCTGATCAGCTGCTGTTGGATGATCAAAGGGGTTAATGGTGCATAATGTTCTTTGAGCTGCCCGGGAGCGACTGGGTGTTCTTCAGATGTTGTATCAAAATTTGGAATCTCAATGGTCCCAGGTCCAAGAACATCTTGAAGCTGTTCAATGGTAATTCCGCCTGGTCTTAACAATGAAAGGCGCTCGTTTTCGATGGAAATAATCGTTGATTCGATCCCAACTTTGCACGGACCACCATCAAGAATGTAAGCCAGGCGGTCTCCTAATTGATCAGCCACGTGCTGGGCTGTTGTTGGACTCGTGCGACCAAATAAGTTTGCACTCGGAGCAGCCAGCGGGCAGCGAGCATCTCGAATGAGCTGCAAGGCCAACGGGTGATCGGGCATGCGAACTGCCACGGTATTTAGCCCGGAGGTCACCAGATCTGGCACGGCTTCGGTTTTAGGGAACACGAGCGTTAAGGGACCAGGCCAAAATTGGTCCATCAATTTCCGTGCAATTTCTGGGATGTTTTTAGCGATCAATTCCAAGGAATCATAAGAAGCAATATGTACGATGAGCGGATCGAATTCCGGTCGCTGTTTGGCTTCGAAAATTCGAGCAACGGCCAATGGATTCAGTGCGTTGGCAGCCAATCCGTAAACGGTTTCTGTAGGCATCGCAACGAGCTGACCACGATTAATTTCGTCAGCTGCACGTGTAAGATCGTCACCGATTTCAACAATTCGGCTCATGTGCTGGAATTCTGCATGATTACAGTTCGGACTGATTTTTCCACTGCTGCCACTGTTCCGGGGTCAGGTTATTAAGATTGATCGATCCAGCATCTGTCGTGGGAATCCGGCTTTCGGTTGATCGCTGCGATGCAGGCTGCACATTATATGCTTGTTTCACCCGAAAAGAGGTATCCGGTCTAACACCAGATGCAGTGAGAATCCGATCTTGCTTTGATTTGATACTTGTAAGCCAGTAACGAGACTGCTTCAAATCAGGATCAACTTCTAATGATAGCGACAGGTATCGTTCTGCAACCACGGGGTCATTCAACTCTTTCAATGCAATGTAACCAATGTTGTAATAGGCTTCTGCTTCGCCAATAAGATTGGTAAGAGCTGCATACGATTCATCAAATTGTCCTGAACGAGCCAAGGTTAATCCGATCTCAAATTTGTATCGAGAACTCGGATTTTGCTTCACGGCCTTTTGCATTTCGACAATCGATNCAGTGTACCGTTTTTGACTTGCTAGAAACTGTCCGTATGCAAATAACGCCTCTGGAGAATTCGGGGCAATTTCAAGCGATTTGCGAAACCGTTGTTCTGCTTGATCATTGTGGCCTGCAATTGCTTCTAATCTTGCCAAGCCGATATTTGCCTCAACAGAGCGTGGTTCTTTCGTGATCACCTTTTCATAGAAAAGTCGGGATTCCGTCAGATTGCCCAATTGCTCCTGAAGTTTGGCATAACCCAGATGAAGTCGTGGTGCATTTTTCAGGTCTTCTACTTTACTTGGAATCGGCTCCTTCTGAGCGGTTATAGGAGGATAAAGACTGGTCTGGTTGGCTCTATGGCCGCCCCCTTGCTGGGCAGCCATCATTTGTTCAATGGCCTTATTCTGCCCTGATTTCGGAGAGAGCCAGGCAAACGGTCCACCATTCGTGGAAGCACACCCACTGAAAGCGATAAGAATCAGTAAGCCTGTAAAATGATAGAACGAACTCTTTCGCGTTCCCATATTCGCAATCCTTTGCGTGGGATGCCTTGGCTGAAAAGCAGAGGTGTTGAGTGTTTTCGCTTTGATTTTCAACAACACACGAAAAGAAGAAGATGCAAGTTCATGCAGCTTTTTAATTCGTTTTTCGCCTTGGCAACATACCGTGAGATGAAAAATACCGCGTCCACAGAGGACGCATAGTTCACCAATCGGCATTACTCGCATAATGACTCAAGTCAAATCAGACTCTTGATCAAAAAGAGGAGATTATGACAAAATTATTCAAGTCCAGAGAGATGCGATCCCTACCAAACGAAGACTTCTTGAAGTTCTCCGCAATGTCGAGCGACATGATATTACTCTCCCCCGGTACCATCTACGCTGTAAGGGATATGGGGGGCAATCATGCCGTCAACCCACGCTTTCTGATACAGATCAACTTCCCTGGCTGGGCGAGTCATAGGCAATGTCATCTCAAGCACAACATTCAGGGGTTGTTCGATAAAATCATGTAGTTCCCCCAGGTAATTGTTGACGCTGGCAACTCGTATTGTATTGACATGATTTTCTGCTGAAATCTGCACATGAACTGCATGATGACGATTTGAGCCATTTTGAGTTTGGATAATCCACAGAACTTTTTCTCGACCGGACTTGGATAACTCATTAGATTCCGGATTGAAGTGATGAGCAAACAGAGTTGTTTCTATCTTCCAACCTTGATTCGTTTGAGCAGCATCGAAAGCATTGATGCTGTTGCGATCATGTTTATTATAAGGATCTGGCCAGAAATGAGCTGAATGATACTGTTGAGAAAATGTTTGCTGCTCACACGTTGGTCTTGGTCGAGGTGGCCAAAGCTTGCCATGCTTATAAACCTGGCGAGATCCGACCGGCAAGGAACCTGTATGACTCCACCATTGAGATGAGTATTTTTTCAGGCCGTTGTTGGGGTCACGTTTTGCCCAAGGCCAGCCTGCTCGTGCAGAGTCCGGTGTGACAACGATCCCCGAAAAGAACGCAAACAATAATATACATAGTCCGATAAATCGCATCCTGCCAAGCTCCTGTTGAGTTCCCAACTCACCAATAAAACAATCTGCTTGTATCGACTTACTGCCGATTCAGTAACGCAATTCATCATGCGAACCAACAAAAAACAGACTGTTCAGACAGGTAATGTCATTGACCTTTTACGAGATGCGCAAAGCCCCCCAATACCTGTCCATTTTTACTTATCGGTCTCACACCTCATTTTGCATGACAAAAAAATAAGGGAACCTCTATTAATTCAAATGGGGCATTGACATTCGGTGTCTGTTTCATTTGAGGAGTATAAGAATGTCTACCCTCCGCTGAGTAATGAAATTTGAATTAATAAAGGTTCCCATAAGTACCATCACGAACTGAGCCATCTGAATCGGTACTGGGCAGACAATTCTATGGAGTTCCCCACGGATAGTGGTCGCGGGTTTGGTATTAATTACTCGACATAGAGAATGCCTCTTACAACTAACAGTTGCAAGAGGCATTCTTGTTTATTCAGAGTGGCTTGAATTTTGAAACGCACCTATTTCTGGATTGGTAATCGAAACTGAAGTGGCTTCCCATTTCTTAAAACGAAAATTTCGACATGGTCACCAATTTTAGTCTTCCGGTTGCCATAAAAGAAGAGATCGCTTTCGGTCAATAAATTGATTTGACCATCAAAACCAACAATAATGTCTCCTTTTTTGACGCCCGCTCTTTTGGCTGCTGCATGATCTCCATACTGACCAACATGTTCGACCAGCAGGCCCATTTCATCCTGCGGGATTTGCGCTGCTTTCTTTTCGGCCTCAGTCATATCTTTCAGCTTCAGTCCTCCGAGAAACATGCGGCGATATCCCCACGAAGAAACCCGCCAGGAAAGATCGCCTTGACGTCTCCAGTCAGCAGGCAATTTTAGTGTCAACGATTTCAAGCTTCCTGCTCTTTCCACTTTAACTGCAAGGCTGGCACCTTCCGGAGATGCCTGGTCCAGTACCCATTGCACATCAGCAATCGATAAAATGGGCTGTCCGGAGATTGTTTTAATCTTATCTCCTTTGATAAGCCCTGCTATGTCAGCCAGCGAATCAACATGTACCTCTTTCACATCAGCTTTGGTGTCCGGATTGAGAATCAAGCCCAACGATTTCGGGTGCGGGTAGGGATAGAATATTTTTTCTGGGATCGGCTTCCCGCTGCTTCGGTACAACTCCCGTCGAGCATCTCCTATTTGATGGCAATGAATACAGCTACGCACCACATTGTTTTCGTAATCAATCGAATCTTTGTACTTGTTTTTCAACGAGGGATATTTTTCCGGCGAAGAATATTCTAATGGCTTACCACGTTTTCCAGCCAAGATGTTTCTGTTCTTCGGATAATCCTCGTGCAGTTCCAACGCTCCACGTAAGGCTTGGGCCATCCCTTTGAGAGAAACATCATCGTACCATTCGGAATGATGCGAACGTGTGCCAAATCGTCCGTAAACGGTGCCATCCGCGTTGAGCATAAATACGGCAAAAGACTGATCGGTATCGAACTGAAACAGCGACAGATCCAGTCCATTGGTCGAAACAATTCTGACACAGACAAATTGTTCGAGTAGCGGACGAATATCGGGATCGCGATCAACCAAATCGTCATCTAGTTTGACGCATTCCACACACGGGATACACCGTAGCACGACCACAATCGGCTTACCGGTTTGCTTGGCTTGCGCAAAACCTTTTTCAAGATCGTTGTAAATCCAGAATCCTTCAGCCACAACCTTCTTGCGATCCTGGCGTACTTTCTCTTCCCGAGTCTGCCCTTGCACCAAAGCAGGTAACATCGAAAATCCCAAAAACAGACCAAGTAAACAAAGCCGATTCATA